>CANQOB010000033.1 GCA_947625385.1 uncultured Clostridia bacterium | reverse complement strand
ATAGGCTCGTTGCGATTAGTCGTTTCATCGGACAATGTGCGTACCGTGGTGCGCATATAGGGTGAAAAAGCAAAAAGTGTGATTTTTGCTTTTTCCTTTATTTTGAGAATAGAAAGCGCGGCGGCATCATTCGATGCCGCCGCGCACCTAAATTCTAAATTTTGTGCCTTAGGCGGAATTCACTTCCGCCGTGGGCGTCTCAATTTGCCGAACCCTTTCGGCTTACTGTCCGTTGAAACAACTAATCGGAACCAAGCCTATTGAGGCATATACGCCTATTCGCTCGCGCGTATTTGTTTTGCGCATGCAAAACAAATCGCGCGAAACCTAAAACTTATTCCGCCGAAAAATCCTCTTTCCCCACGCCGCACAAGGGGCAGGTGAAGTCGTCGGGGACCTCCTCCCAAGGGGTGCCGGGCGCGATGCCGTTGTCGGGGTCGCCCGCAGCTTCGTCGTACTCGTATCCGCACACGTTACAGATATACTTTGCCATATTAACCTCCGAAATGATTTTTTATATCTTCCGCAATGGCTGCGGCGAGATCTTCAAGCTTTTCGTTCGTCTCTTCGGTCGGCGAAGAGAGGACGGTGATCTTCTCCCCGATGCGCACGTTGTTTTTCATGCCGGAGAGCGTCTCCTCCATGAGCGCGCCCGCCTGCGGCGCCCAACTGCCGTTTTCGATGACGCTGTACGCCCGCTTCTGCAAGAAATGCGCTTTCAGATCGCAGAGAAAATGCTCCATGTTCATAAAAACGCCGTTATTCTGCGTGCAGGAGGCGAACACGAGATGGGAAAAGCGGAACGCTTCGGGCAGCAGATCGCAGACATGGGTGGCAGAGACGTCGTAGACCGCCGAACAAACTCCCCTCTTGGCGAGCTTGGCGGCGAGCGTCTCGGCAACGCTTTTCGTGTGCCCGTAGATGGAGCCGTAGAAGATCGCGACGCCCCTCTCTTCGGGGTCGTAACGGCTCCATGTGTCGTATTTTCCCAAATACCAATCAAAGTTTTTCCGCCATACGGGACCGTGCAGAGGACAGACAAGCGCAATGTCCAAAGAAGCCGCTTTTTTCAGCACATTCTGCACCTGCAAGCCGTATTTTCCGACAATATTGAAGTAATATTTGCGCGCATCGGGGAGAAAATCTTCCTCGAAGCGCACTTCGTCCGCAAAGACGGAGCCGGGGAGCGCGCCGAAGGTGCCGAATGCGTCCGCGGAGAAGAGGATTTTGTCCTGCACGAGATAGCTCATCATGACCTCGGGCCAGTGCACCATGGGCGCAAACAGAAAGCGCAGCGTGCGGCTCCCCACGGACATGGTACCCCCGTCGTCGACGAGAACGCTCTTCCCCTCGAAGCCGTAGAAATTTTTGAGCATCGCCGCAGACTTGCGGTTGGCGACGACGGTCGCCTCGGGATGACGGGCGAGCGCGCGGAGAAAGGTCTCGGAATGGTCGGGCTCGACATGATGCACGACGAGATAGTCGAGCGGTCTGCCGCCCAAAGCGCGGTCGAGATTTTCAAAGAAGAGATCGGCGATCGCGCCGTCCACGGTGTCGAAAAGCACCGTTTTTTCGTCTTTGAGCAGGTAGCTGTTGTAGCTCACCCCGTGCGGAATGGGAATGGAGCCTTCGAAGAGGGCAAGCCGCCTGTCGTTGCCGCCGAGGTAGTATAGATCTTTGCTGATTTCGATGAGATCGTGCATACGGACTCCTTTTCCCATATTATACCACGCCGGCAGAGAAAAATCAACTTTTCGACGAAAAGCTTTTTACCATTTCGACCGATTTCTTTTCTGCGCAAAAATTTTCGTCGAAAGGAAAAGAGCGCGGCGGCATCGAATGATGCCGCCGCGCAGGGTTTTGCGATATTTCGCAGTGTTATTGTTCTCCCTTCCCCTATCGGGGGGTTCCGCAGAGGGAACTCTGCGGAACCCAAAATTCAATGAAGAAGGGAATGTATGGGTGAAGTTAGTCTTTACGCTCAGGAAGCAGGGCAACTTCCTGCGGAGCGACCGAAGCGGCGGCAGGGGCGGCGACAAAGCTCACGTCGATCAAAACCCTCGTGCCCGTCCGCGTTTCGAGTTCGCAGTAGAAGTAGCGATCGGTATCCTCTGCCGTGTAGCTGACGCTTACGCTCGTCATTGCAAGTCTTCCGCTTGCCTTACTGCCCGTATCGGTGCCGGCAGGATTGATGCAATCGGAGGTGATGCGGCTCTGCCACTGCGTCTGCGCTTCTTCGGTCATATACTTGTTCTGATAGATGAAGAAGTAAGGAGCGTTCTCTTTCCCCTCGGGGTCCGTGGTCTGCACCGTCAAGCCGCTTGTGAGGTAATCTTGGTCGCTGATCGCAATACCGCCGAGATTTGCGGGAACTTTCGTATCGGTCGAGCCTTCCACGATGGTATAGAGCTTGATGACGAGGGAGCCCGCGCCTTCGGGGACCTTCAAACCGAAACTCACGCCGATGAATCCGCTCCTATTTGTTGCAGTCTCGCCGTAGTACTTCTTACCGACTTCGAGGACGGTAGGAACGACCTGTGATGAGACAGAAAACTTGGAGAATTTTTCCACGCCGACGTCGTAGGTGACGTCCACTTCCTCGCCGCAGGTGCCGCAGGTGCCGTGCAGCGTGCCGCCGTCCGCCGTGATCGCGGGAGCATCGGCTGTCGTGTAGGAGAAGTTGATCTTGCCGTCGTGCTTGCACGCGGCGCCCTGTTCCTGCCCGCATTCGCACTTCTTCGTGTCGGGGTCGAAGGTGTGGTTCTCTCTCGTGCTCGCGTCGACAGCACCGTCGTCGGGGCACTGCATCCAGTGCTGCGTCTCGTTCTTGCCCCACTCGGTGTACTTGTGGACATGGCGCTCGTAGCCGCAGGTGTTGCAGGTCGCGTCCTGCTCGTCGTCATACTTGTGATTCTCGCGGGATTCTGCGTCGATCTCGTTGTCGAGCCAGCACTGCTTGTAGTGCTGTTCGGTGTCGTGCCCGTCTACATTGTAGTAGTGCTCATGCGTGACGGACTGCATCTGCACGGTGTTCGAGCCGACCGTCCAAGAGATCTTCCAGTCGCCGTTCTTGGTGACTTTAAGGTTGTCGCCGGGGTCGGGGATGTACTTGCCGTTGACCTTGTTGTAGAGTTTCCACGCGTCGACGGTCTGCAATCTCACCGTGGCGCTCCACTTCTTGTCCCCGTCGAATTCGAGGTGGATGCAGTCCTTATCGACGCCGTTTTTGGCGGCAGACGGCCATGCGTTGGTAGGATATTGTTTGAGCGGACCGACGATGTAGATGTCCTCGGTCTGGGCAAGCGGCTCCACGGGCTCGATGAGTTCGAAGCTCACGTAGTTGTCCGTCCAAGGCGCGGGAGCGGGTTTGGTATGTACGGTGAACTTGTAGATACCGTCCTTGCCCTTCGCCACGGCGACGTTGAAATTTCCGCCGTCCTCAAAGGTACCCGCGGCGTTGCGGATATCGTTGAGACCGAAGTAAGTGCCGTCCGTCCATTCGAGACCGCCTGAGCTGTTCCTTATATCCTGACGAATCTTGAAGTTGTCGCCGCCGGCGTAGATCTGGAACTGGATGGTGTAGAGCGTGAAGCCCTCCGCATCCTTGTGCGGCTGTTTGGTGAGCTTGAAGTTGGATTTGAGCTCCTCCCAGCTGCAATTTTTGAGGTCACCCGCGCCGGAGCCGGTCACCCAGAATTCACGGGTGTCGAGGTCGGCATCGGGGGTGTCATCGCCGGGGTCGTCGGGGTCAACGGTCCCTTCGGTCGCACCGCATTCGCAAGTGCTGTTTTTGAAAGTGTGGTTCGCGCGCGTCGTCTCGTCGATGTTCGACTTATCCGTCCCGTGCTCGTCGCAGTACTTCCAATGCTGTGTGGCGTCGTGGTCCCACGCGTCATAGGTGTGCGTGTGACCGGGGTTGTCGCCCTCGTTCGGGTCATCGGGTGTGTTGGGCTGTGTGGGAGCGCAGGCGGCGACCGCCCAGCCGAGGCAGCCCGCAAGGGCGACCGTCAGACCCAAAGTGAGCCATTTCTTGGTGTTCATACATTCCTCCTATAAAATGTTATTTTTTGTCATTTTCATGACACTATCTATTATATCACCCCCCCCGCGTTGTCAAGCATTTTCACGCACTTTTTGAAAATTTTTCATGAAAATTTTTTTCACGCGCGCGCGACCATTTCTATGAGAATAAAAAAATCCTCGGCGAAAAACCGAAGGCATTTCGGCGAAAATCTTTCCTGCGGAAATATTTTCGTCGAGGAAATAAGCTTTGATGCCTTAACTTGCTTGTCCTCTCGGTCGTCTCATCGGACAATGTGCGTACCGTGGTGCGCATATAGGGTGAAAAAGCAAAAAGTGTGATTTTTGCTTTTTCCTTTATTTTGAGAATAGAAAAGCGCGGCGGCATCATTCGATGCCGCCGCGCGCTCAAATTCTAAATTTTGTGCCTTAGGCGGAATTCACTTCCGCCGCCCCGCCCGCACATTCTTTTTTCGTCGAAGGGCGGCACGAGCTCGCAGAGCGAAGTAGGGCGACACAAGTTGCCGAACCCTTTCGGCTTACTGTCCGATGAAACATCTGATCGAAACCAAGTTCATTGAGGCATACGCGCCTATTCGCTCGACGAAAATATTTGCGCAGCAAAGATTTTCGCCGAAAAAAATCGCACGAAATTATTCGCGCGAAAACTGTGCGCGGTACAAAGAAGCATAGAAGCCGCCGCGGGCGAGAAGTTCCTCGTGCGTGCCCTGTTCGACGATGCTGCCGCGGTCCATCACCAAGATGAGATCGGCGCTCCTGACCGTCGAGAGCCTGTGCGCGACGATGAAGCACGTCCTTCCCTTCATCAGCTCGGCGAACGCCTCCTGCACGAGCACTTCGGTGCGGGTGTCGATGTTGCTCGTCGCCTCGTCGAGGATGAGCATGGGCGGATGGCAGAGCATGACCCGCGCGATGCAGAGAAGCTGGCGCTGACCCTCGGACAGGGTCCCCTCCTCCCCGAGCACGGTGTCGTACCCCTTGGGGAGCCGACGGATGAATGCGTCCGCCTTGGCGGCGCGCGCCGCGGCGAACATCTCTTCCTCGGAGCAGTCCTCCCTGCCCATGCAGAGATTCTCGCGCACCGTCGCCGTTTTCAGCCACGTCTCCTGCAAGACCATCCCGAAATTCGCGCGCAGCGACGCGCGCGTGACCGTGCGGATGTCATGTCCGTCGAGATAGATCGCGCCGCCCGTCACGTCATAAAAGCGCATGAGGAGCCCGATGAGCGTCGTCTTGCCGCAGCCCGTGGGTCCCACGATGGCGACGCGCATCCCCGGCTCGACTTTGAGGTCGAAGTTTTCGATGAAGGGACGGTCGGTATAGGAAAAGCTCGCGTCCGCCGCTTCAACTCTTCCCTCCGCCGCGGGAAGGACGAAATTGTCCCTGTCGGAGACCTCTTCCCCCTCCGCAAGGAAGGAAAACACCCTGCCCGCGCTTGCGAGCGCGCTCTGAAACTCCGCAGCGACCTCCGAGATCTCGTTGAACGGCTTGGTGTATTGATTGGCGTATTGCAGGAACATCGTGAGGCTTCCGACCGTAAACGGGGTACCCATGTCCGCGGTCAACAGCACGTAAATGCCGCCGATGAGCACGACCGCGGCGTAGACGAGGGCGTTGATGAAGCGCGTCGTCGGATTGACCGTCGAGGAGAAAAAGGTCGCCTTCAACGAAGCCTTGCGGAGCGTTTCGTTTTTTTCTTCGAAGATCTCCGCATTCTTTTCTTCCCGCAAAAACGCCTTGACGACTTTCAGATTCTGCAACATCTCGTCGGCAAACGCCGTCTCGTCTGCGCGCGCCTCGGTCTGGCGCTTCGCCGCCGCAAAGGTGCGCCTCGCGATGAAGCGGGCGGCAAAGAAGGACACGGGAGTTATGCAGAACACGGCGAGCGCGATCTCCCAGCGCACGGCGAGCATGATGCCGAGCACGCCGAAGATCGTAAGAATGCCCGTGAAGAGCTGGTTGAAGGCGAGAAGAATGCCGTCGGACGCCGTTTCGGCGTCGCTGACGATGACGCCCACAAGGTCGCCGTAAGGGCGGTTGTCGATGTATTTCAAGGGCAGGCGCGCGACCTTTTTGAAGGCGTCCTTGCGGAGCGCGGAGAGCAGGCGGTAGGCGATGCGGTTGCCCGTCACCGCGAGCAGCCACCAAAAGACCATTGCCGCCGCCGCGCTGATGCCGATCGCCGTGAGATGGCGGGCGAGTTCGTCCCAAAGAACGCTCCCTTCCCCGAGGATGCAGTCCACCGCCCTGCCCGCAAAATAGGGACAGAGAAGCTGTCCCGCCACGACTCCGACCGCGGAGAGCGCGGCAAGGAGAAAGAACGCCCAATCCCGCCGCATATAGTTCAGGAGCGTTTTGAAAGCCTCGCGCTTGCTCATGACCGCACCTCCGTCTGGGACGCATAGATCTCCCGGTACAGCGGACTGCGCGCGAGGAGCTCCGCATGGGTGCCCGAATCGGCGACGTGCCCCTCGTCGAGCAGAAGAATCCTGTCCGCGTGCATGACGGAGGCGACGCGCTGGGAGACGACGAGCACGGTGCAGTCCAATGTTCTGAGCGCGGCTCTGAGGCGTGCGTCCGTCGCATAGTCGAGCGCGGAGGCACTGTCGTCGAGGATGAGAATCTCGGGTTTTTTCACGAGCGCGCGGGCGATGGCGAGGCGCTGGCGCTGTCCGCCCGAAAGGTTCCGCCCCTCCTGTTCGACGGGAGCCGAAAGCCCGCCCTTGCCCTCGACGACATCGGCTGCCTGCGCGAGTTCCACGGCGCGCATGAGCTCCTCATCCGTCGCAGACGGATTTCCCCAGCGCAGATTCTCCGCGATCGTGCCCGTGAAGAGCACCGTCTTTTGGGGAACGTACCCGATTCGCGCGCGCAGACGTTCGGCGGGAACGGCGCGCACATCCTGCCCCGCGACGGTGACCCGTCCCTCCGTCGCCTCATAAAAACGGGGAAGAAGTTTGACAAGCGTGGACTTCCCCGAACCCGTGCCGCCCAAGATTCCCACCGTCTCCCCGCGCCCTGCGGAGAGCGAAACATGTTGCAGAGCGGGCGCGCCCGCCCCCGCATACGTGAAAACGACATCCTCGAAGGCAAATGCCGCTGCGCCGTCCTTTGGCTCCTCCGCGGGCACGGTCGCCGTCGTCTGCGGCTCCTCCGCCATGTCGAGCACGGCGCCTATCCGCTTCGCGGAGGAAACGGCTTTGGAGACGGTGACGATGAGATTCGCGAATTTGACGAGTTCCACGAGGATGAGGGCGAGATAGCTGTACAGAGCCACGACGTCGCCCTGTGCGATCGCCCCGCCGTCCACCCGCAGCGCGCCCACGCCGATGAGCAGGACGACCGCGGCGTTGACGAGCGCGAACGTGAGCGGTCCCGTGACCGCGGCTGCCCGCCCCACCCGCTCCTGTGCTCTGCGGAGACGGTCGCTCTTCTTTGAGAATGCGTCGCTTTCCTTCTCTTCGAGGCGGAAGGCGCGGATGACCCGCGCGCCCGTCAAATTCTCCCGCGCGGAGAGATAGACGCCGTCGAGATCTTCCTGTACCTTCCTGTATTTCGGGATACAGACCGCCATCACCGCAAAGACCGCGATCGCAAGAATGGGGATGAGTCCCAAAAAGACGTAAGCGGAGCCTGCGTCCACGACAAACGCCATCGCCGTCGCGCCGAACACGACAATGGGCGACCGCAAAAGAAGGCGCAGCGTCATATTGATGCCCGTCTGCGTCTTTTCGACGTCGCTCGTCATGCGGGTGAGCATGGACGAGGCGCCCATCTCGTCGATCTGCGTAAAAGAAAAGGACTGCATTTTGGCAAACAGGCGGCTGCGGAGCTCCGCGCCCGTGCCCACCGCCGCCTTGGCGGCAAAGTACTGCGCGGTGAGGGCGAACCCAAGTCCCGCCACGGCAAATGCCGCAAGCACCAAAAAGGCATGGACGATGTACATCTTCCCGCTCCCGATGCCTTCGTTGAGAATCGCCTTGACGACGAGGGGAACGAGAAGTTCCATTCCCGCTTCGAGCAGCTTAAAAAGAGGCGACAGAATCGCCTCCTTCCGATAGCGTTTCAGACAGGAAAAGAGATGGTTCATACGACCCCCAAAAAGAGGTAGATATAGTATCCGACAAAGGAGAGGAGCATGACGGCTCCCGCGATCTTGCCGAGCTTTTTGCGGAAAATGAGCGTGAAAAGGAGGAGCATGAGCGCCGCCCCGAGCGCGACGAGCGCATCCACGAGGCGCGTATTGTCAAAGGGAAGCGGATGGACGAGCGAAGAGACGCCCGCGATCAGAAGCACATTGAAGATGTTGCTGCCGATGATGTTTCCGACGGCGATGTCCGTCTCCCCTTTATGTGCCGCGATGACGGAAGTCACGAGCTCGGGGAGCGACGTGCCGATGGCGACGATCGTAAGCCCGATGATTCCCGAATCCACGTGGAAATACGTCGCGATATAGGTCGCGCCGTTGACGAGCAGCGTGCCGCCGCCCACCACCATGCCCAGCCCGACCAACGTGAGGAGGATGAGAAACCAAGTCTTTTCCTCCATCCGCGCCATCCAAGCCGCAAATTTTCCCCGTGGAGGCTCTTTCTCCGCGGCGGGCGCTTCGGCGACGCTCTTTTTCTGCTCTCTGCGCGCATGGACGAAGAGCAGCGCCATATATCCCGCAAACACAAGGAGAAAGATGAGCCCGTCCCACCATTCGAGCTTTCCGCCCCACGCGCCGAGCCCGATGAGCAGCGCGGACGAGAGGATGAGCACGGGGATGTCGAGCACAAGGGAGCTCTTTTTGACGGGGAGCGTCCGAATCAGCGCGGACAGCCCGAGAATGAGCAGAATGTTGGTGATGTTGCTCCCCATGACGTTCGTCAGGGAGATGGCGACCGCCGTTTGGTCGGAATATGCCTTGACGGCGGAGGCGACCGACGTCGCAAGCTCGGGCGCACTCGTGCCGAACGCCACGACGGTGAGCCCGATGACGAGGGGCGAGATTCTGCACTTGCCTGCGATCCCCGCCGCGCCGTCCACGAACCAATCCGCGCCCTTGACGAGGAGCGCAAATCCGACGACGAGCAAAAATATCCAAAGGATAAGAAGTTCCATACCGTTTCCCGCTTTCCGATAAAAAAAGCGTACCACATCCTCCGTAAAATGTCAAGCGAATCGCCGCATGCACGGCTCGCGGCAAGTCCTCAAAGCACCCCTTCGAGCAGAATCTTCAAGCCGATGAGCATGAGCACGCCGCCGCCGAGCGCCTCCGTCCCCTCGGAGAGCACGCTGCCCATCCTCCTCCCCGTCTCCACGGCGGCAAGGGACATGAGAAAGGTCACGACGCCGACGATGAGCGCGCAGAGCGCGGCATGGAAGGGAAGCGCGGAGGCGCTGTCCAGCGCGAGAAAGGTGACGCCCACGGCGAGCGCGTCCAGACTCGTTGCGACCGCCTGTAAGAAGAGCTTGCCCGCGGTGAGCGTTTTTTTCGCGGAAACTCTCCTCTTTTGCTCCCCGCGCAGCTCTTTGACGCCGCAGACGAGCATCTTCCCGCCCAAGAGAGCGAGCAGCGCGAACGAGAGATAGGGAGCGATTTCGCGCACGAGCGAAGAGAAGGCATATCCGCAATAATAGCCCAAGACGGGCATGGCGAACTGGAACAGCCCGAACGTCGCCGCGACCGCAAAGGACTTCGCGGGTCGCATGCGCGGCTCTGTCATGCCGTCCGTCATGCCGACGGCAACGGCGTCGAGCGCAAGCGCCGCGCCGATCAGGAATACTTCCCAAACGTCCATACTTACTCCCTTGTCTGTCCGTTCATCAAAAAAAGACTTACACACGGAAAAAACCGTGCATAAGTCTCACCGTTTCATGCAGAACCCGCGGCGTTTGCCGCAATCTGTGGACTCTGCCGCCCGCAAAGAAGCGGACCGATTACTCCCCTATGACTATTTTCATGATAGCAGATTCGCGCGGGATTGTCAACGGTTTCCCGCGGGTCTTTCGAGAAACTTTGCGCTTTTTAAGGGAATCGGCGCCGTCTGGCGGGTGCAGTCCTCCGTGCGGAGCACGGTGCCCTCCTCCAAACCGTCGCCGAAGGGCGCGAGAACGCGGTCTCCCGCCGCCACGGGGAAGGGAGCGATGAACCAACGCGGTCCCGCCGAAAGCTGTACTTTTGCGAAGGTGTAGACGCTGCCGTCCGCGATCACCCCGCCCGAAAGAGAATGAATCATCAATATGCGTCCTTGCCGTAAAGGGCGTTGAGGGCGTCCGAATACTTCTTGGACCTCTCGAACTGCCTGATCTCGAGCGCGTCGCCCGCGCCGGCGAGCGCTGCCTTCTGTTCCTTGGTCAGCCGCGTGGGAATCTCCACGACCGCGCGCAAATACAGATTCCCCGTCCCGTTCCTCGAACGGATGCCCTTGCCGCGCATGGTGAACGTCTGCCCCGGCTGCGTCCCCTCGGGAATTTCCAGTTCGAGCGCGTCGTCGAGCCCGGGAACGAGCACTTTGCCGCCCAGCACCGCCGTCTGGAAAGGAATGGGCACATCCACATACAGGTCCATATTTTTGCGCTGGAAGAGTTTGTGCGGCTCCACGCGGAACATGATGATGAGGTCTCCGGGCTCGCCGCCCTCGGCGCTCGCCTGCCCGAAGCCACGCTTGCGGATATAGGAATTGGTATCCGCACCGGCGGGGATGTCGACGGAGAGCTTCGTCTCGCGGCGAAGCGACCCCTTCCCCTTGCAATCGGGACATTTGTCCGTGATGATCTTGCCCCTGCCGCCGCAATCGGGACAGGCGCTCATGCGCACCGTCCTGCCGAAGATCGTCTCCTGCGCATAGCGCACCTGACCGCTCCCGTCGCATTTGGGACACTTCTTGTAGGCGGAAGCATTCTTTGCGCCCGTGCCGCGGCAGGCGGGACAGGGCTCGTTGCGGAAGTATGCGATCTCCCTGCGGCACCCCTTTGCGGCGTCCATGAACGAGAGCGTGACGTTGATCTGCACATCGTCGCCCTTGGTGTCGCGCTGCATGGTGGCGCCTCCCCCGAAGCCCTGAAAGATGGAATCGAAAATATCGGAGAATCCGCCGAAGCCGCCTGCGCCCGCCCCGTCGAAGCCGCCGCCCATGCCGCCCATGCCCGGATGGGCTTGCTCGTAGTCGTATGCGGCGCGCTTCTGTTTGTCGGAGAGCACTTCGTTCGCCTCGTTGATCTCCTTGAATTTTTCCGCCGCGAGCTTGTCGTTGGGATGAAGGTCGGGATGATACTGCTTGACGAGCTTTTTGTAAGCCGCCTTGATCTCCTCCTCCGTCGCGTCCTTGCTCACGCCGAGAATTTCGTAATAGTTCTTTTTATCAGCCATAAAAGTCCTTTTCGCCGGCGCGCATCGGTGCGTTTATGCCGCAGACGGCACGCCGCAAGCGTTTTTGCCTATGAAACTGCCTTGCACGGCAATCAAACCGCCGTGCAAGGCAGACTTTTCCGCGACCTTCACGGATCCCGAACCCCGCGGGGCTCTTTTTACTGGTGGAACTCCGTATCCCCGCCCGCGCCGGGATCTCCCGCGCCGGGGTCGCCCGCGGTCTGCCGGTACAGCTTTTCGATGATGGGCTGAATCTTGCGGGAGAGCTCCTCGAATGCGACGTTGAATTTCTCCTCGTCGTCGGATTCGAGCTCTTTCTTTGCCTCGTCCGCCGCCGCTTGCAGCGCCTGTCTGTCCTCCTCGGAGAGCTTGCCCTCGCTGTCCTTGATGGTCTGCTCCACCGAGAAGATGAGTCCGTCGAGCTTGTTTTTGGCGTCCACTTTTGCCTTCCGCTTCTTGTCCTCTTCGGCGTACTGCTCCGCGTCCTTGACCGCCTTGTTGATCTCGTCCTCGGAGAGGTTGGTCGAGGAGGTGATGGTGATGTCGGTGGATTTGCCCGTGCCGAGATCCTTCGCCTCGACGTGCACGATGCCGTTGGCGTCCACATCGAAGGTGACTTCGATCTGCGGGATGCCACGGGGCGCGGGTGCGATGCCCGTGAGCATGAATCTGCCCATCGTCTTGTTGTCGCGGCAGAATTCGCGCTCCCCTTGCAGGATATGAATTTCCACGCTCGTCTGGTTATCCGCGGCGGTGGAGAACACCTGCGACTTTTTGACGGGAATCGTCGTGTTCCGGTCGATGAGACGGGTGAACACGCCGCCGAGCGTCTCGATGCCGAGGGAGAGCGGCATGACGTCGAGAAGGAGCACGTCCTTGACTTCGCCCGTCAGAACCCCGCCCTGAATGGCGGCGCCGACCGCCACGCATTCGTCGGGATTGATGCCCTTGAAGGGCTCTTTGCCCGTGATCTCCTTGACTTTGGCGACGACCGCGGGAACGCGCGTCGAACCTCCGACGAGGATCACTTTGTCGATGTCGCTGTAAGAGAGCCCCGCATCCTTCATGGCAAGGCGCATGGGTTCCGCCGTCTTTTCGATGAGATCGGCGATGAGCGCTTCGAATTTCTGGCGGGTGATCTCGAGTTCGAGGTGGGCGGGACCCGCGTCCGTCATGGAGATGAAGGGCAGGGACACGGAGGTGGAATTCATGCCGGAGAGCTCGATCTTCGCCTTTTCCGCCGCCTCTTTGAGACGCTGCATCGCCATCTTGTCCTTGGAGAGATCGACGCCGTGAGATTTTTTGAACTCGGCGACCATGTAATCCATGAGCCGCTTGTCGAAGTCGTCGCCGCCGAGCATGTTGTTGCCGTTGGTCGCGAGCACTTCGAACACGCCGTCCGAAATTTCGAGGATGGAGACGTCGAACGTGCCGCCGCCGAGGTCATAGATCATGACCTTGCTGTTCTCTTTTTCCTTGTCGAGCCCGTAAGAGAGCGCCGCCGCCGTGGGTTCGTTGATGATGCGAAGCACGTTGAGTCCCGCGATCTTGCCCGCGTCCTTGGTCGCCTGCCGCTGCGCGTCGGTGAAATATGCGGGGCAGGTGATAACGGCGTCCGTCACCTTTCCGCCGAGATATGCCTCGGCGTCCGCTTTGAGCTTTGCGAGAATCATCGCCGAGATCTCCTGCGGCGAATAGCTCTTTTCGTCGATCTTGACCTTATAATCCGAGCCCATCTTGCGTTTGATGGAGATGACCGTCTTGTCGGGGTTGGCGACCGCCTGGCGCTTCGCCACCTGCCCGACGACGCGGGAACCGTCCTTTTGGAACGCAACGACGGAAGGGGTCGTTCTCGAACCCTCCGCATTCGCGATGACGACGGGCTCGCCGCCCTCCATGACCGCCACGCAGGAATTGGTCGTTCCCAAATCGATACCGATAACTTTTGACATATTACTTACTCCTTGATAAATTCCGAATTTTTTTGTTGAAAGATCTTATCTCACCACGACGACCTGCGCAAAGCGCAGCACCTTGCCGCCCTGTTCGTAACCCTTTTGGTACACCCGTTTCACGGTGCCGCTCTCTTCGCCCTCCTCGGGGTCGACCACGCAGATCGCCTCGTGCTTTTCCGCATCGAAGGGCTGCCCCGCGGGGTCGATGACCGAGATGTGCTCGCTTTCGAGAATCTTCGCAAACGCCGCCGTGACGAGCTCGATGCCCCGCCGCGTCGCATCGTCTGTGCAACTTGCAATGGCGCGTTCGAGATTGTCCCCGATCGGGAAGAGCTTGGATACGACGTCCGCCCTGCCCTCGGCATACCGCTTTGCGGAATCGCCCGCCGTCCTGCGGCGATAGTTTTCGTATTCCGCCGTCACCGCGTACCACTTGCGTTTCAGGTCGGCGCTCTCCTGTTTGAGAGCCTCGATCTCGGCGAGCAGTTCCTCTTGCGACCCCGCGGTCTGCGGCTCCGCCTCGCCTTCGGGAGGGATCTGCGCCTCCCCGCAAGCGGGCGCACCCGAATCGGTCGGGGTCATTTCCTGTTCCTCTTTTTTCTTCATAGACGCACCTTGTTTTCTTTTTCCTAAATTTATATAACGAATTGTGCGGCTTTCTAAACGCCGATCGAAAAATTTTTTGCGAAAATCTCGAAAAAACCGCGTTCGCCCTTTACAAGAGGGCAAAATTATATTATAATCGGAGTCGGAGGAATACCATGGAAACCAATGCTTACGAGCTCTATGCCAAGAGGAACAACAAAGTCAGCGTCCGCGTGATGCCCGGTCACTTCGTCACGCAGCATTCGCACGTCAATTACTGCGTCGACCTCACGCGCATCAAGACGGAATCCCGTCTCGCCCGCGCGACCGCGAAACTCTTCGCGGAGAGTTTTGCCACCGTCGCGGTGGATACGATCATCACGCTCGAACGCATGAAGATGGTGGGTGCTTTCCTCGCCGAGGAATTTGCGAGCAGCACGGGCGTCAACATGAACCAGGACATCGCCGTCATCTCTCCCGAGTTCACCGCGGACGAAAAACTCATCCTGCGGGACAATCTCGTGCCCTACGTCAAGAACAGGCGCGTGCTCATCCTCGCCGCCACGGCGACGACGGGCATCACCGCGGCGGGCGCCATCCGCGGGATTCGCTACTACGACGGGGACCCCGTCGGCGTTGCGACGGTGTTCGGCGGCGCCTTCGAGATTCCCGGCGTGCCCGTCAAGATTCTCATCGGAATCGACGACCTGCCCGCGTACCGCTCCTATCGACCGGGCGAATGCCGCCTGTGCAAGGACGGCGTCAAGATCGACGCGCTCATCAATTCCTACGGATACAGTAAGATCTGAACATGCGCTCTGCGCCCGCGCCCCCGTCCGGGGGCGCGGGCGCAGATTTTTTTGTCAACTCGTTCGGAAAATGGCAGACGCCTCTTTTTTTTCGCGCAGATGTGCTATGATGGATGTGCGGCGGGTAAAAGAGGTGTCTTATGTCGTTTGCAGAACTTCTCGGCGCGTTCCGCGCTTACGGTGCGGACGTGCTGCTACTCGCGATCGGAGTGAGCCTTACGGTCTCTCTCCTCAAAAAAACGGTCATGAAGAAGGTCTCGAAGAAATATTTCGTCTTTCTTCCCTTTGCCGTGGGACTCGTCTATTATGCGGTCTACCGCGCGATCGTCACGGCAAGTGCGGCGCCCTTCACATCGGAGATCGCGCGCACGCTCGAAGGCGGGTTCGCCTGCGGATGCGCCGCGACCCTCTACTATGTGGTCTACGAGCAGTTCTTTCGCGGAAAGAGCGTCTCGCCCCTCTATCCCCTCCTCGAAGGGCTCGTCCCCGAAGAGAAGCGGGAGGAGCTTTCCAACCTCCTCTATGAGGAGTTCCCGCAAAAGGAGGAGAGCGCGCGCCATTCCTTCCTCGAAGAGACGTTAAAGACGTATTGCGGCGATACCATGTCCGAAGAGGAGCTGCTCAAAGTTGCGGAGCTCATCGCAAAATTTCTCGAAGTCCTCGAAAAAAAGTGACCTTTTTTCCGTCCCGCGGGTATTTTCTGCGGGCGGTTTTTTTGTTTCGCGCGATGTTTCGGCGAAAATCTTTGCTGACGCAAATATTTTCGTCGAGCGAATTAGCGTTTATGCCTTCATAGGCTCGTTGCGATTAGATGTTTCAACGGACAGTAAGCCGAAAGGGTTCGGCAACTTGGGTCGCCCACGGCGGAAGTGAATTCCGCCTAAGGCAACAAAATTTAAGAGGTTTCGCGCGATTTCTTTTGCTGCGCAAAATAAATACGCGCGAGCGAATGAACTTTACTGCCTTCATATGCTCGTTGCGATTAGAGGTTTCATCGGACAGTGTGCGTACCGTGGTGCGCATATAGGGTGAAAAAGCAAAAAGCGTGGTTTTTGCTTTTTCCTTTATTTTGAGAATAAAAGAGCGCGGCGGCATCGAATGATGCCGCCGCGCGGGGTTGTTGCGATATTTCGCAGTGTTATTCTTCTCCCTCCCTATCGGGGGGTTCCGCAGAGTTCCCTCTGCGGAACCCAAAATTCAATGAAGAAGGGAATGTATGGGTGAAGTTAGTCTTTTCTTTCGGGCAACAGAGCTACCTCCTGCGGGGCTGCCGTTGCTGTTGCGGGCGAGAAGGATGTCTTGAACATGAACGCCGAATTTTCGGTGACCATCGACGTGGACGGAGCAACGATGAAGTACAGATACTGCCCCACGTCCTCTTGCGTAAAGGTGATCGTCATGCTATGGAACGCGCTGCCGAGCTCCGCATCAAAGGTGATCTGCTGTTTCCACTTTGCGACTTTCGCCGCCACACCGGAAGCGCTATTCCACTGACCTTTGGCGATGATATCATTCAGGAAGGCAGTCGGTTTTACGCCCGTTTCAAGCGGAGTGGTGTCGATCAATAGATATTTCATGATCCAATCCGCTGTGCCGAGCGCGCTGTTTTGCCAGCTGCAAACGACGTCCATCGTCACCGTCAACGTACCCGCCGCTTTGATCGCATAGCCCGTATAGGTGCCGCTGAAATCCGCACGGGTATTAACCGTCCTCTTTCCGTAATAGGTCTTGTCGTTCTCGATGATCGCGGGAGGCGCTACCTTTGTTGAGCTCGGATTGACAAACTCCACATACTTATCGTAGTGCACATCGACGGGGTTGCCGCACTTTTCGCACTTGCCCGTGACGGTGCCGCCGTCCGCGACGCCCGCGGGAAGAGTATCGGCGGTGTACTCGAAAGTGACATTCCCGTCGTGGGCGCATTCATCGGGCTTCTCCGCGCCGCAAATGCACTTATTGTCCGGTTGATCGTAGACATGGTTGCTCTTTCCTTCGGGCGAGATCGTCCCGTCGTCGGGGCATTCCATCCAGTGTTGGGTCGCGTCCTTGTTCTGTTTGGTGTACTTGTGAACGTGCCTCGTCTGCCCGCAGAAGTCGCACTTCTCGTCCTGCTCGTCCGTCCAGATATGGTCGGCGCGGGTACCCGCTTCTTCCTCGTCGTCAAGCCAACACATTTTCCAATGCTGCGTATCGTCTCTTTCCGTGCAGTCATACACATGCTCGTGGGGAAGCTTGGTGAACGTGACATCAAGGTCGCCCGTTTTCCAGCTGATCTTGTAGTCCCCGCTCGCCTTTCGGTTCTTGCCGTCCGTAGTGCCGCTGACCGTCCAGTTGTTGTTCGTGCCGTCGGGGAAATATTTGCCGTTCACGGCGTTGAAGAGCTTGAAGGTATCCGTCACGGAAGTCGTGCCCGTTGACTTGGTCGCCTTGCCGCCGAGACGGAGAGTGATGCTCCATTCGCCGCTCGCTTCGTCATAGTTGAGTTTGAGACAGCCGGAGGCATTCGTGCCGGCGGGCCATTTCGTCGTATAGCGTTCAAGATTGCCGACGATGTAAATTTCTTCCGTCTTGGTGAGCGCCGCCACGGGTTCGACGAGCTTGAATTCAAGCGTGCATTCGGAGAAGGCGATCTCCGCCTTGGTGCGCACCGTGAAGATGTATTTTCCGTCCTTTCCCGGCGCGGGAGAGATGTTGCCCGTGCCGCCGTCGACGAACGTTCCGTCGTTGTTCTTGATATCGGTGACGCCGAAGTAGCCGAGGCCGTCCGTCTCATCCCATTTGAGGTCCTGCACGACCTTCATCGTGTCGCCCGCGTAGAGCGTTAAAACAGGGCTTGTGTAGACCGTGTAGCCGTCTGCATCCTTCTTGGGCTCTTTGGTGAATTTGAAATTGTCTAAACGTTCGGTGAAGCTGCACGTTTTGAGATCGCCCGCGCCCGAGCCGACGACCCAAAATTCACGGGTGTCACGCCCTTCGTCCGGGGTGACGGGTTCATCGGGGTCAACGGTTCCTTCGGTCGCACCGCATTCGCAGGTGCCGTTTTTGAAAGTGTGGTTGGCGCGCGTCGTCTCGTCGATGTTCGACTTGTCGGTACCGTGCTCGTCGCAGTACTTCCAGTGCTGCGTAGCGTCGTGGTCCCACGCGTCATAGGTGTGCGTGTGACCGGGGTTGTCGCCCTCGTTCGGGTTGGGCTCCGTGGGAGCGCAGGCGGCGACCGCCCAGCCGAGGCAGCCCGCAAG
>CANQOB010000032.1 GCA_947625385.1 uncultured Clostridia bacterium | reverse complement strand
GACATCACCCCGGACGAGGGGCGCGACACCCGCAGCTTCTGGGTCGTGGGAAGCGGCGCGGGGGATCTCAGCAAGTGTAGCTTCACCGAACTCAAATCCGACTTTAAGCTCACCAAGCAGCCCAAGAAGGATGCGAACGGATATACGGTCTACACGACTTCCGTCCTCACCCTGTACGCGGGCGATACGATGAAAATCGTACAGGACCTCGACTGGGATGACGGGCTCGGCTATTTCGGGGTCACCAACATCAAGAACAATGACGGCTCGCTTGTCGACGGCGGCGGACCGGGGAACATCACCCCCGCCAAGGGCAAGGACGGGAAATACATTTTCACGGTGCGCACCAAGCCCGACATCGCCTTTTCGCAGTGCACGCTCGAATTCACGTTCGTCGAGCCCGTGGAACCCCTCAAAAACAACGAAGAAATTTACATCGTCGGCAATCTTGCCCACTACAAGACGCAGTGGCCGAAGGGGGGGAGCGCCGCAGGCTGTCTCAAACTCAACTATGACGAGGCGACGGGCGAATGGAGCATTACTCTCCGTCTCGGCGGGAAAAGCTCGCCCGGCTTTGATAACTCCGATGAATTCAAACTCTACAACGCCGTCAACGGGAAATATATCCCCGACGGCACGGGTAACAACTGGAATGCCGGCAAAAAGGTGAGCGGTGTAGTGAACTATAAGGAGAGCGGCGATTATAAGATCAGCTGGAAATCGGGCGATACCGATATCACCTTCACCCTGCTGCCTCACGAGCACAACTTCGACGACAACAGAATGGCAAGCGACGAAAATCAGCACTGGGCTGTCTGCTGGCTCGACGATACCCAAAAGCCCGATACCACCCGTGAAGATCACCTTTGGGAAAATAATGATGACGAAAAGTGCGACAAATGCGGCTATACGCGTCACATTCATAAGTACAATACATGGGATTGGAATGAAGAGGAGCACTGGAAATATTGCAACGTTGCCCATGGCACGGACAAGAGCAATATCGACGAGACCACGCGCGCACCGCATACCATCGACCCCGAGACTCATACCTGCGAATGCGGCTACGAGGAGCACACCCACGAATACACGAAGTGGGAGCACGACGCAAAACAGCACTGGAAGGTCTGCCCGAAGGACAATGAAATAGACCCCGAAACGCCCAAGGCGGCGCACAGCTTCGACCCCGATACGCACACCTGCGAATGCGGCTACGAGCACACCCATTCGTACACAAGGTATAACTACGACGATAAAGAGCACTGGAAGGAATGCCCGACGGACGATGTAATTGATGAGGAGACGCGCGCAGCGCATACCTTCGACCAGGAGGGCAACAAGTGCGTCTGCGGTGCGGTGAACAACGGCTGCGCGCATGACGGCGGAGTAGACTTCGAATACACCGCCGCGCCCGAAACGGCTGCGGAGGGCGGCACTTTGCAGGGCAAATGCAAAAAGTGCGGCGAGGAGGTCGATGTTCCCTATAATGCCGCCTTGGAGGCGGTGACGAGTAGGACTTCCCCGGCTGAAATGCCGACGGACGGAACCGTCAAATATTTCACAAAGAAAGCGAAAAATCAAAATTGCTATATCGGGTTTGTGATCTCTGCCGTCGGAACGTATACGATCAATTTCCAAGGCGTATATCTTGCGGAGGGGATAACGGGTATCCTCTATCAATTTTTGCTTGGTACAGGAAAGTTCGAGTATGAGGGAATAATTGTAAACAAGACCTGGGAAGATGATGAATGGATGAATGATATCTCAAAGAAAATCAAACCCACGCTGCTCATAAACGGAGAAACACCGAATTTTGATGTGAAATTTGTCTCTCCGGAAAACTCGTTCACGGTTACATTCACTGTCGGAGAGGAAGATCTCACAGGCGGCAGCCTCTATGTTGAAACAAACTACTATTGGTCAAAGAGCACTACGGAATCCTGCGGCGTTCTGGTATCTTGCACGAAGAGCGCACCCGCCGCTGCTTCCGTCTCCGCTCCCGCCGAAGTCGCCTTGCTTCCCGACTGCAAGCACTAACGCCAATTCACGGAAATTTGTTGTTCCAACAAATTTCCGTGAGCGAACTTCACTTCTACATTTCCTCTTCTAATGAATAGGGAGCGCGGGGGTCACCCTGCGTTCCCCCCCGGTGGGGGAGAGGAATAACAACAAACATCCGCGCGGCGCAAAGTTCCTTTGCGCCGCGCGCCCTTTTTCTCAAAATCTGTGCGCGAGCAAACCACGCTTTTCATGCAAAAGAAATCGTTCGAAATATAGCAAAGCGGTTGACATCGCGCCGCAAATCGGATATAATAATAGAAAACCGATAAGGAGGCAAGCCGTGAAAGGACGAAGTAGCATTTGCGCAGAGATGACGGGAATGTGGCGTTATTTTGCGGCGCTGCCGCACTGATCGCGCCTCTTTCGCTCTGCGCTCGCATTTCGAAAAATTTTGCGAGGGAAAGAGATGAAGGAAGAAGTATTGAAATTTTTGTCCGAAAAGGACTATGAAAGCGCAGCCGATCTCGTGAGAAAATGTTCTCCCGAGGAGGTTGCGCATATTTTATCCGAACTCGGCGACGAACAGGTCGTTCCCTTCTGCCGCGCGCTCGAAAGCGAGCAGCTCGCCGAGGTGCTCGTCCTTTTGGACGCGCCCTTGCAGCAGAAGATCATCGCGGGTCTGCACGACGACGAATTGCAGGAAGTCATGGAGGACGTCTCGGTGGACGACACCGTGGACATCATCGAGGAACTTCCCGAGGGCGTCGCGCGGAGAATCGCGGAGGAAGAGGAGATCCTGGCGCTCCTCAAAGAGCGCAATTTCGCCGTCCTCAAACCGCTTTTGGCGTCGATGAACGAGATCGACCTCGCCGAGGTATTCGAGAGCGCGAAGGAAGAGGACTTGCCCGTTCTCTTCCGCATCCTGCCCAAGGACCTTGCGGCGGACATGTTCGTCGAAATCGACGCGGACACGCAGGAAAAGCTCCTCAAAAAGCTCAACGACCGCGAGATCAAGGACGTCATGGATGAACTCTTCCTCGACGATACCGTCGACCTCGTTGAGGAGATGCCCGCGAACGTCGTCAAACGCCTTTTGGCGCTCTCGGACACCGAGACGCGTTCCTATATCAACGAGATCTTAAAGTATCCCAAGGACAGCGCGGGCTCTATCATGACCATCGAGTTCGTGCGCTTTCTGCCCACCATGTCCGTGGAGCAGGCGTTCGATACCGTCCGTGAGACGGCGATCGACAAGGAGACCATCTACACCTGCTACGTCACCGACCGGGAGAACAAGCTGCTCGGGCTCGTCACCGCAAAAGACCTCATGCTCGCCAAGAAGGGGGCGCTCATCTCCGACATCATGGAGGAGAACGTCATCTATGTCAACACCCTCGACGACAAGGAGGACGTGGCGCGCAAGATCTCGGATTACGGCTTCCTTGCCATTCCCGTCGTGGACGACGAGAGGCGGCTCGTCGGCATCGTCACCGTCGACGACGCTATCGACGTCATCGAAGAGGAGAACACCGAGGATATCGAGGGGATGGTCGGTATCGTCCACGGCGACAACGCCAAGCCCTACCTCAAAACGGGCGTGCTTTCCATTTGGAAAAAGCGCGTGCCGTGGCTCCTCATTCTCATGGTGAGCGCCACGTTCACGGGGCTCATCATCAACTCCTTCGAGGAGCGGCTGAATTTGATCAGTCCCGTGCTCTTTGCGTGCATTCCCATGCTCATGGACACGGGCGGCAACTCCGGTTCGCAGGCGTCCGTCACCATTATCCGCTCGCTTGCGCTCGGAGAGCTCACGACAAAGGACACGGGGAAGGCTCTGCTCAAAGAATTTTTGGCGGGACTGCTGCTTGCCGCGACCCTCGCCGTCGCCTGTTTTGCCAAGCTCATGCTCATCGACAACCTGCTCTTCGGGACGTTCATGCCCGGGAACAAGGCGTATACTTGGGATAAATGCGCCATCGTCTCTTTGGCGCTGTTCTGTACGGTCGTCGTGGCGAAGGTCGTCGGCTGCCTCCTGCCGCTGCTCGTCAAGAAGTGCAAGCTCGACCCCGCCGCCGTCGCCTCTCCCTTCATCACGACCATTGTCGACGCCGTGTCCCTTCTCATCTTCTGCGGACTCGCCGTGCTCATACTCGGATAAGGTGAAAATCAAAAAAAGAACGGGAAGGCTTCGATAGGGATTTTTTGAGCAACGGGGAAAACCCGTTGCTTTTTCGCAAAAAATTTGTTATATCATGGGCTTTCCGCAATTCCCTATGGTATAATCAAATCAAAAATACGGCGCCCGACCCGAATTTTCATGAAAGAGGAAATATTATGAGCAAGAAAAATCCATACATAAAAGATATTTCGGGCGTCTGCACCGTCTGCGGAAAGATCGCCTTTTTCGATGAATTCGGGAACGGAAAATGCCCGCACTGCGGTTGGGAAATGGAGCAAGACGAGGAGAGAATGGGAAGAGAGCAGGGGGTCAGCTATCCCATGCTTGTTCCCGTCTGGCGGGCGAGAGAGCAATACAGGCAAGGAAAGCCCTTCAAGGCGACGTTTGAGGACTTCGTCAATGGCTTGTATTTTTATAGCGAAATGTCTTTCGTCCACAAAGGAATTGTGTACGGCGTCATGTTTACGCAAGGAAAAATTTGCATCGGGCACGACGGAGAATATCAATTATATGATACCCGCGAGGAATTTACGGAAAAAGCAAACATTGGCGGACGGCTCTTGAAGGACATTTGGGATGAAATCGAAAATCCAAGCTATATGTTCGATTAAAGGAGAGATCTTCTTATACAATAAACGCAGTGGTTTATTCGGTCAATTTAAGGGAGACGACGAGCGTCTCCCTTGTTTTTTCCTATGATACACATCCGAAATGTCCGTTCTTTTTTTTGCGATCAGACCTTGTACGTTTTGAAGTCGCTCCCCGAGACGATGTAGAGCATTCCGGTTGCTTCGTCGAAGGCGGCGCGCATCTTTTCGGGGCTGCCCTTCATCGGGATGCGCACGGCGGAGAGCGTTTTGCCGTCGAATCGCAGCAGAAGATAGACGGCGCCGTTCGAGCCCGCCGTTTCATTTTCAGAATCGGCGTCCTCCGCCCATTCCACCGTGTAATCTCCGAACCCGGGGTCGCGGTCGAGGTGGCGGAATCCCATCCCGACAAGTCCGCATCCCGCGTCCACGAGATAGGCGTTTGCGTTTTGCGGATATTCCCCGAGCTCCGCAAAGCTCGCGACCTCGCCGCCCGCCCTGTCATAGACCGCAATTCTGAGGTTGGCGCGGGTGCCGGTATAGCCTATCCCGACGAGGCTGTCGCCAAACGGTGCGAGCGCCAAGTACATGCCGGACATTCCGTTTGTATCGAGGGGGACAATCTCGTCGCCGAGTCGGAATCCCGCAATGCGGTCTCCGATGCCGAGATAGGCGAGGTCGCCGTCGAAACATGCCGCGCGCAAGCTCTCGTTCTCTGCGCCGAACGCCTCCTTTGCGGCGCGCACCGTGAGCGATTCCGCATCGAGCGCCCAAAGGCTCGCCGAGAACGAGGACGACCCGGGATAGAGGAGGGAGGGGATCTTCACGGACGTAAAGAGGCGGAGCGTGCCGTCCGTTTCATCGAGGAAGTCCGCCCTTG
This sequence comes from uncultured Clostridia bacterium, assembly GCA_947625385.1. Taxonomy (GTDB): domain Bacteria; phylum Bacillota; class Clostridia; order Christensenellales; family Borkfalkiaceae; genus Gallimonas. The sequence continues at coordinate 12,496 of CANQOB010000032.1, read as the reverse complement.
CCGCCGACCCCTTCACTGCGCTCTTTGCGGCGACCGCAAGCGTGCCGTCCGCACAGAGCGGGACGCGCACGAGCTCCGTATAAAACGAATATCCGGTATCGGGGATGGAAGGGTCGGTCACCGCGAGGTCGCCCGTAAAGTAGATGTTATGTTCGGAGACGTATGCGTCGGAAGAATGCGCATACAGCGCGAGCGCGTCGCGCGCCTCTCCCGTGGATGCGTCGATGGACGTGACGACGCCGTACGAGGCGCCCATTCCCGTCTCGGGGAGCACGAGATCGTCAAGAGGGAGAGGGAAGCGGTTGTTTTTTGTCCCGTACTCGGGCAGATACGCCGAAGATCGGGAAGAAGAGAGCTCGTCGGGGTCGACCGAGAAGTCGGAGAACACATAGAGCATATCCCCGATGAGGCGCACGGAGACATATTCCCCGGAGATATAGTGCACGTCGGTCACGGACATGGTATGGGGATCTTCGGTGCCGATGCGGATAATTGCCGTATATATCACGGAATTTGCGCCCTTACAGGTCGTCAAGATATATACATGATCTCCCGCGGGGGATGCCGCCATTTCCGTCTTGGGAATGCCGAGATACTTGCTCACCTCCGTAAAGACGAAGCCCTCTTCGGGTTCGACGGTCAGAGAGGAGAGAGGGGAGCCGTCCGATGCGTAGGCGCGGAGGGTGAACTTCTGCCGGTACGACCAGCTGTCTCCGATGTGGACTTCTTCGAGCGAGTAGAACGTGTCGCCGCTGCGGGCGAGCAAATTCCCATCCGACCTTGCCGCGGCAAGACGGGCGGAAATGTTCGACGTCGCCTGTTCGACCCAATCTCCCGCGGGCGACTTTTCGAGTTCGCGCCCGAGCGCCGCCAGACGCTCGATCTGTCCCGCAACGGAGGAATAATCGTCGTTCGTCGCGGAGAGGACGGGCGGGTCCTCCTGCGTTCCGGGGGCGATGACGCCGCCGTGCTCGCCGGGATCCTCTGCGACGGCTCCGCCGCCGCGCGGCAAAAAGAGAGCGAGATTGAGGATGAGAATCGCCGCAAGCCCGCAGGAGACGGAGGACAAAATTGCCGCCCGTGCAGCGCGTCTGCGTTTGACTTGTTTTGCTTTTTCGAGGATGCGCTCTGTGCGCGCTTCAACCGTTTTCACTGTCGATACCTTCCTTTTTCAGGATTTCTTTGAGAGATGCTTTGGCGCGGGCAAGGAGGTTGTACACTTGTTTTCGGGACCGCCGCAGGATCTCCGTCAGCTCCTCGGGTTTGAAGCCTTCGAAGTAGACGAGGTAGAGCGCATCGCGGTACTGCGGGGGAAGCCTCATCAGACATTCATACACGATGCAGTCCCGTTCCCGCGCGAGGGCGAGCCATTCGCCGTCGACGATCTCCTCTTTGAGCCGCGGATGTTTCGCACGCAGAAAGGAGATGCTCTTGTTGCGTGCCGACTTGAACAAATAGGCGCGCAGATGCAACCCGTTTTCGAAGTTCTTCCTCTTTGTGATAAGAGCCACGAAGCAGTCCTCGGCGATGTCCTCTGCGGCGTAACAGTCGCGCACGTAACAATAAGAGAATCTCACGAGCGCGTCCCCGTAGAGCGCAACAAGTTCGCAGAGCGCTTCCTTGTCCCCTTGCAGAAAGCGGTGGTAGCTACTTTCACCGTGATCTTGCATAAACACCTCTCAACTATAAAACGGAGAAAAAGGCAAAATTACTCACTCATTATAAAATTTTCCGCAAATTTTGTCAAACGGACGTCTGCCGCGGCGGAACAGACTTGAAAAGGACAAAGAATGCCGCCGCCGATTTTCTTGCATTTTCCCGAAAAATATGATATACTTCGGCTATGAAGGTATGGGCGATCAGCGATCTGCATCTCTCCGGGCTCTCGGACAAGCCGATGGACGTATTCGGACCGGGATGGGAGGGGCACTTCGGGAAAATCAAAGAGGATTGGCGCAGCAAAGTCGCCCCGGGAGATCTCGTTCTCATCGCCGGGGACACTTCTTGGGGCATGAAACTCGAAGAGGGGCTCTACGATTTAAGGACGCTTGCCCCCCTTCCCGGGAAAAAAGTGTTCGTGCGCGGCAATCACGACTATTGGTGGAGCGCCATTTCCCGCGTCCGCGAGGGCGCGCCCGAGGGCTTCTACTTTCTGCAAAACGATTGCGTGAAGATCGGAAACGTCGTGATCGCGGGCTCGCGGGGCTGGATGTGCCCGGGCAGCGAGAACTTTTCCGAGCACGACAATGCGCTCTACCTCCGCGAAGCGGAGAGGCTACGCCTCGCCTTCGGCAAGGCGGCTGCGGTGCGCGAGGCGGGCGACACGCTTCTCGCGCTCATCCACTATCCGCCCTTCGGCATCCGCAAGGAGGACACGCTCTTTACCGCCCTCTTCGAGGAAAACAAGGTGGACAAGGTCATCTTCGGGCATCTGCACGGCGCGGGGTTCTTCCCTTTGAAGTGCGAGAAGGCGGGAATCGAATATCTTCTCACTTCCTGCGATAAAACGAAATTTTCCCTCACGGAGATCCTCTGAATCCCTTTACATTTCCGCGGGAATCTGTTATAATGAACGTACAAGCAGTTCGGGGCGGTTCCGCAAGGGACAAAACACACGAAGAAGGTTTGGTCTTGCGGCGTCCGCAGGACTTTTTTTCTGCAAAAAGGAGGCGTTCCTTGCTCAAAGAGAAGGATATATTGGGGCTCTATCCTCTTTCCAAGGAGGAGATCGAAGAGATTCTCGAAACCGGGCTCGAAATGAAGAGGGCTCTTCGTGCGGGCGAAAAATCGCTCGGCACGCTGAAAAATAAGACGGTCGTCACCCTCTTCTACGAAAACTCCACGCGCACGCGCTGCTCCTTCGAGCTCGCGGCGAAATATCTCGGGGCGCACGTCGTCGATCTCGGCGTTGCGACCTCGTCCGTCCAAAAGGGGGAGACCCTTGTGGACACGGGCAAGACGCTGGACGCCATGCGCGCGGATTATATGGTGATCCGCCACTCTGCGGGCGGTGCGCCGCGCCTGTTGGCAAAGACGGTGCAAGCGCACGTCATCAACGCGGGCGACGGCATGAACGAACATCCCTCGCAGGCGCTCCTCGACATGCTCACGATGAAGGAGAAATTCCGTTCTTTTCGGGGGTTGAAAGTCGCCATCTTGGGGGACATCCGCCATTCGCGCGTCGCGAAGAGCAATCTCTACGGGCTGAAAAAGCTGGGCGCGGAGGTGACCATGTTCGCTCCCGCCACGCTGCTGCCGACGGGACTCGCGGACATGGGTGCCACCGTTTGCGCCTCCCGCGAAGAGGCGGTGAAGGATGCGGACGTCGTTATGGGTCTGCGCATCCAGCTCGAACGCCAGAAGGCGGGGAATTTCCCCTCCCTCGGCGAATATGCGAAATACTACGGCGCGAACGAGGAGCTTTTGCGCCATGCCAAGCCGGGCGCGCTCATCATGCACCCCGGTCCCGTCAACCGCGGCGTGGAGCTCACCTCCGCGCTCATCGACGGGGAGAGCAGCAGAATCGAAGATCAGGTGCTTTCGGGCGTCGCCGTGCGCATGGCGATGCTCTCCCTGCTCGCATAAGGAGGGGCTATGTTACTGAAAAACGCGCAAATGGTCGGAAAGAGCGGGACGGGGGATATCCGCATCGAAAGCGGCGTCATCGCCGCGCTCGGCAAACTCTCGCCCAAGACGGGGGAGGAGACGGTCGACTGTACGGGGCTTTGGGCGCTGCCCGGGCTCATCGACATGCACGTTCATCTCCGCGAACCCGGTTTCGAGAGGAAAGAGGACGTCGAAAGCGGCGCGCGGGCGGCGGTCAAGGGGGGCTTCACCCAAATTTGCTGTATGCCCAATACCAAGCCCGTCGTCGACAACAAGGTCGTCGTCTCCTATCTCGTGAACCGCGCGAAGGAGGTCGGGCTCTGCAAAGTGCATCCCATCGGCGCGATCACGGCGGGACAGGACGGCGAGACGCTTGCGGCGATCGGCGGCATGAAGGCGGCGGGCGCCGTCGCCCTCTCCGAGGACGGCAAGTCCGTCGTCAACTCCCACCTCATGGCAAACGCCATGCTCTATGCCTCGGACTTCGGGCTCAAATGCCTCTGCCACTGCGAGGACGCCGCGCTCGTGGACGGCGGCGTGGTGCACGAGGGGTATTATTCCACCCTCACGGGGCTGAAAGGCAGTATCCGCGCCGCGGAGGACATCATGATCGCGCGCGAAATTTGCCTTGCCGAGAGTTTGGGACTGCCTGTGCACATCTGCCACGTCTCGACGTTCAGCGGCGTGCAGCTCATCCGCGAGGCGAAGGCGCGCGGGGTGCAGGTGACGGCGGAGACCTGCCCGCATTACTTTACTTTGACGGATGCGGCGATCGGGACCTTCGACACCAACGCCAAAGTCAATCCGCCGCTGCGCGAAGAAAAGGACAGACTCGCGATCATAGAGGGGCTCCGCGACGGGACGCTTGACGTCATCGCGAGCGATCATGCCCCGCACCATGCGGACGACAAGAACGTCGAATTCAACTACGCCGCCTTCGGCATCAGCGGCTTGGAGACGAGCTTTGCGCTCTCCTACACCGTGCTCGTGAAGAGCGGCATCTTGACTCTTGCGCAGCTCGCGGAGAAGATGAGCGCAAACCCCGCGCACATTCTCGATTTGCGGGGCGGGGAGATTGCGGTCGGCGCGCCCGCCGACCTCACCGTCGTAAACCTTGACGAGAAGTGGACGGTGGACCCCGCGGCGTTCGTCTCCAAGGGCAAGAACACCCCGTTCGCGGGTATGGAAGTGTACGGAAAAGTGAAATACACCGTCGTGGACGGACAAATCAAATACGAGGAGAAATAACATGGTCATCGACAGTCTCATCGAAAAGATCATCGAAAAGCAGAATCCCACCTGCGTCGGGCTGGATACCGCGCCCGAATATTTGCCCGAACTTTCGTCGTCCCGCAGTCTGTGGACGCAAAATATCTTCGAATTCAACGAACGCATCATCGAAAGCATATACGACATCGTTCCCGCCGTCAAAGTGCAGGTCGCCTATTATGAGGCGCTCGGGGTCAAGGGAATGGAATGCTTCGAAAAGACGTGCGCCTATGCCAAGAAGCATGGGCTCTTCGTCATTGCCGACTGCAAAAGAAGCGACATCGGCGCCACGGCGGAGCAGTATGCCAAGGCGTACTTCGAAGCGGAGGAGGGAAGATTCGGGAGGTATATCGATCTTCTCACCGTAAACGGGTATTTGGGGAGCGACGGCGTCCTTCCCTTCGTGGAGAAGGCAAAGGAGAACGACAAGGGCATCTTCGTCCTCGTCAAGACGAGCAACCCTTCCTCGGGCGAATTGCAGAACTTAAAACTCGCCGACGGGCGCACCGTCTATGAATGTATGGGCGACACGGTGGAGAAGTGGGGCGAAGGCACCCGCGGCAAATACGGCTACTCCCGCGTGGGCGCCGTCGTCGGGGCGACCTACCCCGAGGAAGCGAAAATTCTGCGCAAGCGCATGCCGCACTCCTTCTTTCTCATCCCGGGCTACGGCGCGCAGGGCGCCAATGCCGAAATGCTCAAACATTGCTTCCAAAAAGGCGGCATGGGGGGCATCGTGAACAACTCCCGCGGCATCTTATGCGCCTATCAAAAGTCGGACAAGTGGCAGTATTATGAAAATCGCGCCGGGCTGTGCGCCCGCGACGCCGCGCTCAAAATGAAAGAAGATTTACTGTCCGTTTTGGGGGAGATCCATGCGTGAACTGAATGCAACTGTGCTGGAAAATATCGAGATCGCGCCGATGGTCTACTCGCTCACGTTCGGGCTGGACGAGGAGATCGCCATCCGCCCCGGGCAATTCTGCATGATCGGGGTGCACGGCTATTCGCTCAAACGTCCCATCGCCGTATGCAAGACGGAGGGCGAGCGGGTGACCGTCTGCTTCCGTGTGAAGGGAGGCGGGACGCGTGCGCTTGCGGGAAACTATCGCCTCAAAGAGAAGATTCCCGTCCTTCTCCCGCTCGGCAACGGATTTTCCGTCCCCGAAGAGGCGAGGCGAATCGCCGTTGTGGGCGGCGGCGTCGGCATCTTCCCCCTCATCTCCGCCATCCGCGCCTATACGGGCACCCATGAGGTCTATGCCTACATGGGGTTCCGCAGCAAGGCGGATATCTGCCTCGAATACGAAATGCGCCGCGCCGAGCTCATTTTGGCGACGGACGACGGCTCTGCGGGCTTTCACGGGAATGCGGTGCAGGCGTTCATGAAGGACGTCGACGGATTGCAGCCCGATATCGTGCTCTCCTGCGGTCCTCTGCCCATGCTGCGCGCCCTGAAAAACAGCATGAGGGGGCGGGATATCCCCGTTTTCGTCTCTTTGGAGGAGCGGATGGGGTGCGGCATCGGCGCCTGCCTCGTCTGCGTGTGCGACCGGGAGGACGGTTCCCGCGCCCGCGTCTGCCGCGACGGTCCCGTCTTTGACATCAACGAAATCAACTTTTGAATACGGAGCGAACATGACCGATCTACATGTAACGATCTGCGGGGTAGAGCTGAAAAACCCCGTCATTCCCGCCTCTGGGACGTTCGGATTCGGCAGGGAATTCGATGAGATCTACGATATTTCCTGCCTCGGCGCCGTGGCGACGAAGGGACTCACCTTGGAGCCCCGCCTCGGCAATCCCGTTCCCCGCATTGCGGAGAGCAACGCAGTCATTCTCAACGCCGTGGGTCTGCAAAATCCGGGCGTGGAGCACTTTATCGAGCACGACCTTGCCTGGCTGAGAGTCAAGACCCGCGTCGTCGCCAACGTCGCGGGGAGAACGGTCGAGGAGTACGGGGCGATGTGCGCCCGCCTCGACGGGCTCGTCGACTTCATCGAGCTCAACATCTCCTGCCCCAATGTGCGCGCGGGCGGCATGGCGCTCGGCGTCAAGCCCGAAAACGTGAAAGAGGTCACCCATGTCGCAAAGTGCGCGCTCAAAAAGACGCCGCTCATCGTGAAACTCTCGCCCAATGCGGAGAGCATCGCGGCGAATGCGCGGGCGGCGGAAGAGGGGGGCGCGGACTGCGTCTCTCTGGTCAATACCTTTACGGGCATGGCGGTGGATATCGAACGGCGGCGTCCCGTGCTCGCCAACAACACGGGAGGGGTCTCGGGAGCGGGGATACGCCCGATCGCGCTGCGCATGGTGTATGAAGCGAAGCGGGCGGTGTCCATCCCCGTCATCGGCATGGGCGGCATCACTTGTGCCGAGGACGCCGTTGCCTTCATGATGGCGGGCGCGAGCGCGGTGCAGGTGGGCACGCAGAACTTCACGGACGCGCTCGCCTGCCCGAAGATCATCGAGGGGCTCGACCGCTGGTGCTCTTCGCACGGGGTGGAAAGGGTGTCCGACCTTGTCGGCACTTTGCAGATGAACTGAGGGGACGTTCGGTTCGGGAGAGAAAAAATGACTTATCGGCAAGAATTTATTAAATTCATGGTGAAGAGCGAAGTGCTGCTCTTCGGAGATTTTACCTTGAAGAGCGGCAGAAGAGCGCCTTATTTCATCAATACGGGCAAGTACAGGACGGGCGCGCAGATCGCCGAGCTCGGCGAGTACTATGCCGCCTGCTACGTCGAACACGGCGTGGACGCAAAGACGCTCGTCGGTCCCGCCTACAAGGGAATCCCGCTCGCCGTCTCCACGGCGATCGCTCTCGCGAAGAATCACGGCATCGATGTCGGGTTCTGCTTCGACAGAAAGGAGGCGAAAGACCACGGCGAGGGCGGGCTGTTCGTCGGGCAGAAGCTCGAAAATGGCGACAGGGTGTGCATCATCGAGGACGTGATGACCTCGGGCAAGGCGCTCCGTGAGATCTTGCCCAAGCTCGCCGCCGAGGCGGATGTCAACGTCGCCGCGATGATTCTCTCGGTGGACAGACGGGAAAAGGGAACGGGCGAACGTTCCGCCGTGCAGGAGGCGAAAGAAGAGCACGGCGTGGAAGTGTATTCGATCGTGACGATCGACGACATCATCGCCGCTCTCGAAGAGGGAATCGTCCCCGGAAAGGAATTTTTGCCCGCCATGCGCGCGTACCGGGAGCAGTACGGCGCACAGTGACAGCGCGAATCCGAAGCGCCCCGATTTGCATCGCAAATCGGGGCGCTTCGGCATATACGATCATTTGATGAGATCGGTCAGCGTATAGCGGGAGAGATAGGCGTCCACCGTCTCGTCGAGTCCGCGCCAAACGGGGAGGGTGGGGCAGGTCGCCGCGCGCGGGCAGCCTTCGCCGCCCTCCGTGCATTCGGTCGCCGCAAGCGACGTCTCCGTCTTTTTGAGAATCTCGGAGAGCGTGTACTCTTCGGGACGCCGCGTGAGCGAATAGCCGCCCTTCTTGCCCCGTCGGCTCTCCACGAATCCCGCCTTGACGAGCAGACTCACGATGCTTTCCGCGTATTTATAGGGGAGATTCTGCCGCAAAGCGATCTGCCGCAAAGAGTTCCCGCCCTCCTTGGCAAGTTCCGCCATGATGTACAGGGCATACCTGCCCTTCGAGGAGACGATCACTGTTCGTCATCCCCGTGGCTGTCGTGTTCATGCGCGCAGAGCGCACACTTGAAATCCGCCTCATCGTAGGGGATGTTGTTCTTCTTGTAGTAATCGAGCACTGCCGCCTGCACCGCCTCTTCCGCGAGCACGGAGCAGTGCAGTTTGTGCGCGGGCAGACCGCCGAGCGCCTCGGTGACCGCTCTGTTCGTGAGCGTGAGCGCCTCGGAAATGGGCTTCCCCTTGATCATCTCCGTCGCCATCGAGCTCGAAGCGATCGCGCTGCCGCATCCGAATGTCTCGAACTTCACGTCCACGAGGATGCCGTCCCGCACTTTGATGTACATCTTCATGATGTCGCCGCATTTGGCATTGCCGACTTCTCCCACGCCGTCCGCATCCTCGATGACGCCCACGTTGCGCGGATTTCTGAAATGGTCCATGACTTTTTCGCTGTATAATGACATAGTTTCTCCTTTTTTTCGTTGATTTTTCAAGCGCTGGGAGGGCTTACAGGATGAATTGCCGTTTCCCTTCTTTCAGATCCCGCCAGACGGGGGACATGTTGCGAAGATAGTCCACGACTTCGGGGACGACCTTCAAAAGATATTCGACGTCCTCTTCGGTATTCTCTTCGCCGAGGGTGAGGCGGAGCGACCCGTGCGCGACGTCGTGGACTCTTCCGATCGCGAGCAAAACGTGGGAGGGGTCGAGAGAGCCCGACGTGCAAGCCGAACCCGAGGAAGCGCAGACGCCTTTGTCATCGAGAAGAAGAAGCAAAGATTCGCCCTCGATGCCCTCGAAACAAAAGCTCGTGTTCGAGGGGAGACGCTTTGTCCTGTCGCCGTTGAGGGCGCAGTGGGGAATGTGCGAAAGCCCGTCTATGAGTTTGTCCTGCAAGCGCTTCAAGAGCGCATTCGCGGTACCCATGCCCGCGATAGAGACCTCCAACGCCGCAGCCATAGCCGCGATCGCGGGGACATCCTCCGTCCCTGCACGCTTGCCTCTCTCCTGCGCGCCGCCCTCGATGAGGGAGCGGAGGGGAGCGCCTTTTTTGACGTACAGCGCGCCTACGCCCTTGGGACCGCCGAATTTATGTGCCGAAAGGGAGAGATAGTCGCAGCCGATCTTTTTGACGTCCACGGGGATGTGTCCGACCGCCTGCACCGCATCGGTATGGAACGGCACGCCCTTCGCCCTGCAAATTTGTCCGATCTCTTCGACGGGCTGAATCGTTCCGATCTCGTTATTGGCGAGCATGACGGAGACGAGCGCGCACCGTTCGTCGACCGCCTGTTCGACGTCCTCGGCGCGGACGAGCCCCTCCTGCGTCACGGGCAAAAGGACGACTTCGAATCCTTCGTTTTCGAGCTTTTTCAGCGTGTGCAGGACCGCATGATGTTCTATCGCCGTGGAGATCAGACGCTTTTTGCCCTTTTTCGCGCCCGCATAGGCGGCGGAAAGGATGGCTTGGTTGTCGCTCTCGCTCCCGCCCGAGGTAAAGACGATCTCGCGCGCATCCGCACCGAGAAGGGATGCGATCTTTTCCCGGCAGGCAGTGAGCAGTTCCTTCGCCTGCTGCCCGAAGGAGTACAGGGAAGAGGGATTGCCGTAAACTGCGTTCGCGGCTTCGGTATACGCTTTCAGCGCTTCGGGGCGCATCTTTGTCGTCGCCGCATGGTCTGCATACACAAACATGATTTTCTCCGTAAGGTGTAATTCCTATCTTTTTCGTAGGAATTATACCATAGTATTCTGTGCCTGTCAAGCGGTTTTTACACGGAAATCGTGCGCACGCGATATTTTCATAGAGCGCGCGTCACGCGCGCGAGGGGAGAAAAAAATTTTCGGAAAATTTTTGATTTTTTCCAACAAAACGCGCTCCCCGGTTGTTATATAGGTGAAAACAAATCAAGGAGGTCTTTATGAAACGTTATCGCATTCTGGCAACACTTGCAATTTTGGGAGCGGCGGCTGCGCTTGCCGCCTGCGCGAACCCCGCACAAAATCCCGACGGGGAGGCAGAGACGGGCACATATTACGGAATCGAAAGCACCGAATCGGTGTACGCCGTCGCCGCCGTTACGACGGCGGAACTGCTCTCCTTCTCGCAGGGGACCGCCAATGCCGCTTCCGTCGCCCTGACCGACGCCCAGGACAGCGTGATCGCGGAGGCGGAGGATTTCAACCGCTACTTCAACATGCTCGACACCTTCCTCGACAAGGCGGAGACCAAGACGGTCGTAGCCGCCAACGACGCCGCAGACGAGGCAGTCAAGGACTACGCCTACAAGCTGACGGTCACGGGAAAGGACGCCGCGGGGCAAGACGCTTCGCACACCGTCTATTTCTCGGAGACGGCACAGACGCCCGTCCATAGGACGGAGACGGACGGCGATGAGACCGTCACCGTGGACGAGGCGGTCTACGCCCTCCAAGGAGCGGTGGCAATGCCCGGCGCAGAGGGCACCGTCTACTACCGCATGACGGGCACCCGCACCGAGCGCACGGTCACCGAGGCGGAACACGGCGAAACGGAGACGGAGCACGAGAGCGTCCTCGCCATGAAGGCGTTTGCGGACGGCACGGACGCGGGCAACTACGTCGAACTTCTCCACACGCAGTCCACCGAGGAGGAGACGGGCGAGACGGAGAGCGAATCTCTCTATACCTACCGCATCTTTGCGGGCGGCGTCCTTGTCGAGGAAACCGCGATCGGATTTGAGAACGAGACCGAACAGGGCGAGACGGAGACCGAGTACTCCGTGCGCTTCCTCAAAGGCGGGAGCCGCGGCTTCTACGAGATCGAGCGCGAGACCGTCGTCGGCGGCGTGACGAGCGTCGAAGTCAACTATGTCATCGACGGCACGCGCGGCACCTTCACGGTCGTCAAGGACGGCGAGAACTACCGCTATCGGTTCGGCGACGGCACGGAGGACAAAAATTTCCGTGATTTTCACGGCTGATTCTTGACTTCTTTTTGCCGAAGTGAGATAATAAAACAGATCACGGAGGCAAAAAGTGTCTTTGGATGAAGCGATACAAAAGCTCGCGGAGGGGGACGATTCGGGGTTCGAAACGCTCTACCTCGCGACCAAGAAGATGACATATCATATCGCGCTCGGCATCCTCGGCGAGGGAGCCCTTGCCGAGGATGCGATGCAGACCGCATACATGAAGGTCATCGCGAACGCCGGGCGGTACAGGCAGGGCAGCAATGCCCTCGCTTGGATCGCCCGTATCGTGCGCAACGAGGCGCTCAACATGCGGAAGATGCGGATGCGGGAGCTTTCCGTCGACGAACAGCAGGAGCATGCGCTCTTCGGAGAGGCGCGTCCCGACGACTACGGGCTATTCACCGACGTCGCGCGCAGAACGCTCCCCGCGGAGGAATTTACCGTCCTCATGCTCGTCGCCGTGGACGGCTACCGCAGGCGGGAGATCGCGGAGATGCTCGGCATTCCCACGGCGACCGTCACGTGGCGGTATCACAGGGCGCTCGCAGGGATGCGCCGCGCGCTCAAAGGAGAAAAGGAATGAAACAACGCGAGATCATAGAGCGGCTTCGAAGGGAGGCGGAGGAGCATGTCCCCGACGTCTCCGTCGACCTCGCCGCCGCCCGCCGTTTTCCCGCTTCAGAGGGAGCGGACGTCATCCCCCGCCGCAGGCACGTTCCCGTTGTCGCGGCGGCTGCGGCATGCTTTGCCCTGCTTCTCTTGCTCGCCGTCCTGCTCCCGCTCCTTTTTGCGGGCAGAGGGGACATCTCCACCCTCGTCATCAGCATCAACCCCTCGGCGGAACTCACCCTCGAGGACGGGAAGGTCACCAAGACCCGCCCGCTCAACCGTGACGCCGCCCTGCTCCTTGCGGACAGCGATCTGAGCGGCATGACGGCGCAGGAGGCGTGCCTCACCTTTGCGCAACTCGCGGGGGAGCGCAACCTCATCGGCGCGGACGGCATCCG
>CANQOB010000031.1 GCA_947625385.1 uncultured Clostridia bacterium | reverse complement strand
CTCTACATTTATAGAATACATATAAGGAGTTTTTTTATGTCGGAAGAAGCAAAAACGGAAAAGAAGAAAATGTCCAAAACCAAGAAGATCGTACTCATCGTCGTTGTATGCGTACTCGTCGCCGTCATTGCCGCCGTCGCGATTCCCTCGGCGCTCGTCCTCTTCAAGGAGTCGGACTTTGAGTATACCAAGGTCGATGGCGGATACGAAGTCTCGTTCCATCTCGCAACGATGGACAATCAGACGGACCCGATCGACTTGGAGATCCCCGCGGAGCACGAGGGCGAACCCGTCGTCGGTATCGCGGCGAAGGGATTTATATCGCTCGCTTCAAGACTTCGCTCGGTCGCCATTCCCGCAAGCGTCACCTATATCGGAGACGAGGCGTTCAAGGAATGCGTCTATCTTGAATCGATCGAGATCGCCTCGGGCAGTGCGCTCAAAACGGTTGGAAAGAGAGCTTTCTATGAATGCTCCATGCTCGGCGGCATCTCCCTTCCGAACAGCGTGGAGAGCATCGGACAAAGTGCGTTCTTCCAATGTACAAAGATAATCAGTTTCAAGATTCCGTCCGGCGTGAAGGTCATCGAATCGTACACGTTCTCTTGGAGCGGGGTGAGGTCTGTGAGCGGAAGCGGAATCACCGAGATCAAGGAGAGCGCGTTCGCCAACTCTGCCATCGAAAATCTCGATGACCTTTCCCTTGTGAAGGGTGCGACCGTGGATGCGACTGCATTCAAGGACTGCTCCAAGCTCAAAGGGCTGAGCGATTGGCTCGATCAGTGGAAGTAATCCGGCAAAGCGCCGTACGCGGAATTGCGAATGAATTCGTGTAATATACGCCCGCCCAAGCCGTTTGGCTTGGGCGGGCTGTTTCCCGAAAGAGAAAGGACCTCCGAACGAGGTCCTTTCCTTTTAGGAGGAGAAATCAAGAGGATTTACGCCTGGACTTTTTGATCACGAGACCGCCCCAAAGCGCGCAACCTCCGACGATGATGACATCCAATCCGGCGAGGATCCAGATCCACCACGGGTAGACCTCCGTCTTTGTGCCGATGACGGAGGAGAGATCAAGTCCCAACGATGTCATAGCGGTATATCTGGTATCGACATAGGTATAGAGAATACCTTTTACGCCTTTTTGAAGCGCTGTTACAGCGGTTGCACTATCCAAATCGTCAAAGTAATAGGCCGCGCCACTGGGAGCCAAAGCGAGATTGTTCCCCGCACGGATACCCTCGTCGATATCGTTGATGTCGCCGCCCTGATAGTAATCGGTGATGACGGTTCCTTTGAAGCCCCACTCGTTCCGGAGAACTTCGGTGAGCAGCGCATAGCTGCCCGTTGCCCGGACGGAGCCGACGCGATCTACCGAACCCATCATGCCGTTTGCGCCGCCGATCTTGACGGCCATTTCAAAGGGTTTGAGATAGATTTCCCGAAGGGACTGCTCGGTGAGCCACTTATATTCCCCTCCCCTGCCGGCATCGTTGTCGTTTACGGCAAAATGTTTGACGTAAGAATACACTCCGTTCTCCTTGGCGCCACGCACGGCATAAGCGCACATAATGCCGGACAAGTAGGGATCTTCAGAATAGTACTCGAAGTTTCTGCCACCCAACGGAGAGCGGTGCATATTGCAAGCGGGACCGTACCATCCGTCGATTCCTGCTGCGGCACCCTCTTTCCCGATAGAAAGTCCCATCTGGTAGGCCATTTTCCAATTCCAGGTCGAGGCAATGATCGTTTCGCAAGGGTAGTTGGTGCAATATTGGTTTCCGTCGCCGCCCGTGATTCTGGCATTGAAGCCGGAAGGACCGTCTTTATCGTAGCAAACGGGCTTATTTATGGAGCCTATCGCATCGGTGGTGAATCCGCCATGAGCAACGAGAGTCGCCATGGTCTCCACAGAAAGCTGGGAAACGAGCTCATCCCACATCTTGTCCCCGTAGTCCACCATCTTATACTCTCCCGCCTCATCCTGATAGATAAGGTCGTTGAGCGTCCAACTCGTCGAGGTGGAATTTGTGACGGGCATCTCATCTTCTTGATCGACCCTCGGATCGTTCACCAGCCACGTGGAGTTATAAAACGCATCCGAGACCTGTCTGTTTTCGGTATAAATGGGAAGGGTCCCTTCGAAATCCGAACGGGTCAGATAGGCAAAATTCAGGTTGGGGAGATCACCGCCGTCGACAGAATAAGCCTTGGACTGTTTGGAGATCGCCTTTTCCTCGATGACGGAACTCGCGCCCGAGAGAGTATTGGTGTATGTCGTAAAACGGTTTGTAACGGGATACCCCGTAACATCATCTGTTTCATAGAGATATCCGTTTTCCGGGACGGTATAATGCAATTCGGATGCCGAGCCCTTGACGGAAGCAAGCGTATGGGCGTCTGTGCGCAGACTGAGAGTATAGACGCCCTCCTCTGCTTCATAACCCATAAACCCGTTGCCATTGGCATCATAACAGTCATACGAAGCCATATCGCGCAGTTTTACAGAGAGAGTAAGCCGTTCTCCCTCTCCCGGTTTGAGTTCTCCCGTCTTGGCAAAATCCGCAAGTTTGAGCGAGGACTTCTCGATGCCGTTGCGCTTATAGGGGGCGGAGTAGTAAAGTTCGACTACATCCTTCCCCGAATAGTTTCCGACATTCTCGACGAATACATCGATCTCAATTTCGGCGTCTTTGTCAAGGATACTACCATCGGATATGCTGATATGCTCCACCGTCCATTGGAATTGGGTGTAGGAGAGCCCGAATCCGAAGGGATACTGTACAACATCGCTGTACCCGTTACGGATTCCCCATGTATCTCTTGCGAACGGGGTATCCCAAAAGCCCATGGCATCGGCGGTTTCATACCACATATACCCGATATAGAGACTTTCCGCATAGTCGACATAGGTGGAGTTTTTGATTGCGTCGTTTTTTCTCGGCCAATGAACGCCCTCTACCCCCGCATTGGGGTAGGTGGCCGCCGTGGAAAGGTCATACGCGAAGGTATCCACTGTCTTACCGGAAGGGGTCACGTCCCCGAGCAGAATTTCACCGACGACCGGGGTACCTTTGTTCCCGGGCAGATACATTATGAGCGCCGCATCCACGCCGTCATCGTCCAAGAATCCGCATTCCATGGGATTGGAGGTATTCATAATAACGACAACTTTGTCAAAGTTCTCGCAGACAATACGAAGCATATTTTCTTCGTCGACGGTGATAGCGGAATATTTCCTGTCCGTTACTTCGTTTCCGTCTTTATCGTACTGGATCTTCGGCAAATCGTTTCCTTCGGCTCCCCTTCTTCCGAGTACGACGATGGCGGTATCGGAAAATTCCTTCGCCTGAGAGAGAAGCGCATCGGTATAGAAAGACGCGGGAGCTTCATAGAGACGGTAATAGGTGGGAACATTTGTGGTGTACTCGGAACGCCGCCAGGAGAGGGCGTTATAAGCGGACACGAGATCTTCGTTGAGTTCGAGACCGGACTGTCTGAGCCCCTCATAAAAACTTACTCTTCCGCCAGACGAGCCCTCGCCCGAACCGCCGCCCTGATAGATAAATCCGTTATCGCAGGCACCCCATCCAAACACATTGACTTTAGGGCTTCTGAGAGGCAAACAATTATCCTCGTTTTTGAGGAGAGTAAACCCTTCACGGCAGATCTCCGTGGCAACGACGCCTCCCTCCTCCTGCGCTTTGACGAATTCGGGAGACGAGTAGTCGATTCCAAATCCACAAAGAAATTGTGTGATCGTCCCTGCGAAGCTGAATGCCACATAGTTGAGGGAAAAGCACAGCATAAGCAGCAACGCAATAATGGACAAGTGCAAGATCGCCAAAGTCTTTTTCATGATATTTTTTCCTTATTCGGGAGCGTTGCCGGGCAAACGCTTGCTTCAAGGCTGGGGGCAAACGCTTGATTCAGGGCTACGGGCAGCGCGGTCTCGGCAGCGGAGTTCGGCGCAGACTGAATCTCTTCGGACGGGGTGACTGTAAATTCGAAATAGTCAATATTGAGCCCGGTATTGACGTTTTGCGTCAATTTGAGTTCGTGCTCGCCCGCTTCCAGATCGTATGTTCCGAAATCCACGATCATCCAGTTCCAATAGTCGTTAGCCGTTCTGTGCTCGGGAAGAGTCTGATCTTGGAAATCGACAGCCTGCCCCGAGAAAGTAGCGGTGTTGTTCTCCGACAACTTATATGGATTATACGCCGACATATTTGCTTTTACTTGTACCTTGGCAGCCTTTTTAAGTGTAAGCTTTACGGTGATGACACTGCCGGACTTCAACCCGCAAATACTATGTCCGCCGCTGGAACCGGTGCTGCTTTCCACAAATGTACGTCCCGCCGATTGGAAATCGTCTTTGAGAAGCCATCCGGTCTGATCGAGTGTTTCAGCTTCCAGACGGTAGGAGATTTTCAGGGAAACATACGCTTTGAATTCTCCATACGTCAGCTCGAAAGCCGCGTCGTCTACGGTAAGCGCTTCCTCGGAATAGGTGTAGTCGTCGATGACAGTCTCAGTGCCGTCGTCGTATACGGATTTGACGACCATGCCCGCAGGTTCAAATGTATCTCCTACGTTATATTCGGTTCTCGAAGGCTGCTCGCTCACACGGATACCCGTAAGCGAGGCGGGCGCTTTTACGGTGATCGTAACAGTCGCCGTCTTTCCGCCGTAGGAAACCGTGATCACGGTGTCGTTGACACCGAGCGCTCCGTCGGGGCTCACGGTGTAATCTTCAATGACTTCTTCGGTTCCGTTGGAGTAAATCGCCTTGACGATCATCCCCGCGCGTTCAAACGTTTCTCCCACGTCATACTCCACCTTGTTCGGAGCATGATCGATAACGAGCTCTCTGAGCACGATCTCTTCTTGCCCGTAAGGGGAAACCGTAAATTCGAAATAGTCAATATTGAGCCCGGTATTGACGTTTTGCGTCAATTTGAGTTCGTGCTCGCCCGCTTCCAGATCGTATGTTCCGAAATCCACGATCATCCAGTTCCAATAGTCGTTAGCCGTTCTGTGCTCGGGAAGAGTCTGATCTTGGAAATCGACAGCCTGCCCCGAGAAAGTAGCGGCGTTGTTCTCCGACAAATTATACGGATTATACGACGACATATTTGCTACGATATGGATGCGCGCACGGGTTTTGAGTTCGACCTTCACTAAAATATCGGTACCTTTCCCGAAGCCGCAAATGCTTTTGCCCTTGCTCGAATTCAGTGAGCTTTCGATGAACGATCTTCCCGCGTCTACGAAGTCTTGCTTCATGACCCAGTCGGTCGAATCCAACTCCTCTGCTTCCACGCGGTAAGTTTCTTGTTCATCCGATTCGATTGTCAAAGAAGGACCTATTTCGTGCGGCGGCGCCGCATTGACCGTGATCGTCAGTGTCGTCGTTTTCTGACGATAGGTGATCGTGACTACCGTATCGTCCAAAGTGAGCGCATTTGTCTTATCGATGGTGTAATTCAATGCCGGAGAAGAGGTATTGTCACTGTAATATGCCGTGACGACCATCCCTGCGCGTTCGAAGAATTCACCCTCGACATATTCCAGCTTGTTGGGCGGAGTCGTGACTGCGATCCGATCCAGCTCGGGAACGACGTCCCCGCCATTGTTCTCAGACGAATCGTCCGGGCTGCACGCCGCAAATGCGACGCATGTGAAGACAAGAATCAACCCGAATGTCAGAAAGATTCGCTTCAAGTGTTTCATAAAATTCCTCCTGTTATTTTTTTCTCCGCAGAGCGGGTCCCGTCGGTCAACGGGCGCTGTCATTATAAAAAAGAAAGTGGGAGCACGCAACAAAAACCGCACAACCTTTCCATTGCAGAACACAATTTTAGCGATTACTTTCCGTCCTGTTCGCCGACGGGGAAGATGATGTTCAGGTTGAACACGCCGTCCTTGGCGCCCACTGTGAGGTCTCCCCCGTATTTCTCGCAGATCGCCCGCACGGACTTCATGCCGAATCCGTGGAAGCCCTTGTCCGCCTTGGTCGTCTGCGGAAGCCCGTCGGCAAAGACGAGTTTCCCGTTGAAATAGTTGTACACGTTGATGGAGACGAACCCCCGCACAAGGCGGATGTTGACCCCGATCGCGCGCTTTTCGTCCTCCAATCCCGCGACGGCTTCGAGGGCATTGTCGAGAATGTTGCCGAACAGGACATAGATATCCGATTCGGACATGAAGTTCAGCCGCGCGCCGTCGGCGACGCAGGTGAGTTTTATCCCCTTCCGGTTGCACAGAAGGCTCTTTTCGGTCAGGATGATATCGAGCGCCTTGTTCCCCGTCTGCACGGTGGAATCGTACACGGAGATGATGCTCTCCATCTCCTTGATCGTCTCCGTCCCCACCGAACCCGTGCGCCCGATGGTGCGGATCTGATGTTTTAAGTCATGGCATTTCAGATTGATGAGCTCGATGTTCTCCTTGGTGAGCGCATATTGCTGTTCCTGCTGTTTATAGAGACGGTTGAGAATGTCGAGCTCGTCTTGGAGCCGCTTTCTGTCGGGGAGCTCGAAGAGCAAGGTCAGCGCAAACGCACAGCACAGGATATTGAAGATATCGAGCAGGACGACATAGGTACGCTCGAACATCTCCTGTGCATGGTAGGTGACAAATGCGCTGAGGACAACGTCGATGACGATGAACGCCGCGAGAATGATGAGCATCGGGAGACTTTTCAGCTTGAAACTCCCCTCTCCCTTGATGCGCCGTCCGAGGAGCATGAATGCGAGCCAATAGAGGATGATGAAGTCGAAGAGGTAGATGAGCGCGGTCACGGGTCCCCTGAACGGCGCATAGATGTTGCCCACGGCGGCTCCGTAGATGTCCGAATTGCCGTCGCTCAGTCTGAATAGGCACACGATCAGATCGTAGAGGATGAAGGCGATGTGTTGGACGGTATATCCCGCTACGGCGCAAAACAGGAGATTGGTGCATTTCTCCGCGAAACAGAATTTCAGCATGAGAAAGGTCGTCCCGAACAGTCCCAAAAAGAGGAAGGAACAGTACAACGCATTATAGGAAAGAATGGGAAATACAAAAGCGACCCCATAGCAAAGCACGATCGCCCCGAGGAGCCGCAGGACAAAGAAGGAACGGCGCTTCAAGCGGGCGACGAACAGCGATTCCGCGGCGAGCAGTTCCGTCATGAAAATGATTTTATACCAAAAGAGTTGGGTCATCTCGTACATCAGCATCCACCTCCGAAATAATCGTTGAGCGCATGCAGGAACTCTTTGCGCCGCGGATGGCTGATCTGAAGCTCTTCCTCCCCCACATACGCGGTAAAGCCGCGCACCGAAGTCACATAGCGCAAATTGACGAGATAACAGTAGTTACAGCGGATAAAATGGTGCTCCGCGAGCGATTCCTCGATCTTCTTCAACGTCCCGTAGGTGTGATAGTCCCCATGGACGGTATGATAGATGATCTTGTGCTTGATGATCTCCACATAGCGGATATCGGAGAGGTTGATGGTGACGAACCCGTCGTCGACGTGCACGAACACCTTGGCGTCCTCGTTGGCACGGAGATACTCGGCGGCCCGCTTCAATTTGAGCGCGAAATTGTAGTACGTCAGGGGCTTGACGATAAAATCAAGCGCGCCGACCTCATACCCCTTCACCGCAAACTGCGCCATGTTGGTCACGAAGATGATCGCGACCTTTTTATCGAGCTCCCGCAGTTTGCGCGCGGTCTCCATGCCGTTGAGGTCGGGGAGCTCGATGTCCATAAAGACGATGTCGTACTCCCCCTTGTAATTGGTGAGAAATTGGATGGAAGCCGTAAACCGGTTGACGTGAACGGGCTCTTCCGCGAAGAATTTTTCCAAAAATACGGAGATCTGCTCCGCCGCCGCACAGTCGTCCTCCACGATCGCAATGTTTTTCATAAGTTTTCCCCCATACTTTTTCCCTAATTTTACAATGTGCAACTGCGCTTTGTCAAATGCGTTTTGCGGCTTCCCCGCTCATGGAAAAAGAGAGCCCCTCTGCGGCGCTCTTTCCCGTTCGGTCAATGCCTGTCATGCGGACATGTCAATCTTCCTGTTTTTCGGCGCGCCGACGTTTCTTGTCGCGGGCGGACAGGACCGCAAGCGTGATTCCGAGCCCGATGAGCCCGGCGACCGCAATGCCCGTAAACACCACGAGTACCATGTGTTCCATCAAAAAACTGATAAAAATCTCCATTTCGTTGTCTCCTTGCCCCGATTATAGTCCATCGCCCCCGAAAATTCCATGCAAAAAGCATAACTTTTCTTCCCGGCGTCATATCCTTGCCGTAAAAGCAACAAGCCCTGCGCCGACGGCGCAGGGCTTGTTGCGAATAGAAGGGGTCACTGCTGTGCCGTGAATACGGGCAGCACCGCACCTCCGTAGGTGGAAGTGATGAAGTCATAAACCTTCTGCGACCGCAACGCTTTGAGGAGCGCCTTGATCTTGGGGTGCTCTTCGCTCCCCTCCCTCACCGCGATGATGTTCGCATAGAGCTGCGCCGCATCGCCCGTCGCGCTCTCGAAGGCGAGCGCGTCCGCGGAGCGGAGTCCCGCCTGCAAAGCATAGTTGCCGTTGATGACGGCGAGCGTTCCGTCCTTCGATTCGGCAAGCTGCGCCGCAACGGTCTCGGCGAGAATCGCCTGCACCTTGTTGCCGTGCAGGTCGGCGATGTCGTTCACCGTCAGGTTGACCTCGGGATCCGCATCCGCGGGCAGGTCGAGATAGCCCTCGTCGCGGAGCACGAAGAGCGCGCGGGTGAGGTTGCTCCCGTCGTTGGGGACGAGAATCGTTCTGCCCGTTTTCGTCGCACTATACTCCTCCGCGGAGACGTTTTTGCCGTAAACGCCGAAGGGCTCGTAGTGTATCTTGGCGACGGCGGAAAGCCGTGTGCCGTGATCGGCGTTGAACGTGTTGAGATAGGGCGTGTGCTGGAAATAGTTGGCGTCGAGCTCCCCGCTGTCGAGGGCAAGGTTGGGAAGAATGTAGTCGTCGAACGTCCTGACCGAAAGGGTATAGCCGTACTCGGCGAGTTCCTCCTTGACGACGTTCAGAATCTCCGCATGGGGCGTTGCGCTGGCGCCGACCGTGATCGTGTAGGGGTCGGCGTCTGCGCGACCGCACGCGGCGAGGGAGCCCGCGAGTCCGAGGGCGAGAGCAGTACATACCGCAAGAGTTACAAATTTTTTCATACCGATATCTCCTTATTTTGATCTTGATTTTTGTGCGGCTTTGCCGCTTTTCGCTGTTTTTTGGAACCACGGATGCGCCGATCTGTCCGTTTCGCGACCCACATCCCCAATTCCTGTATGATCTGTACGATGATGACGATGAGCGCGACGCACAGCCAGATGACGTCCTCGGCGTTGGACGGGCGCGCCTGCGTCACCGCGATCGCTCCCAATCCGCCGCCCGCGACGGTCCCCGCCATCGCGGAATACCCGATCACGGTCACCGTGGAGATGACCGCCCCCACGATGAGCGAGGGCTTTGCCTCGGGCAGGTACACCTTCCGGATGATCTGAAAGGTAGTCGCCCCCATCGAGCGCGCCGCTTCCACGACGCCTCTGTCCACCTCCTTGACCGAACTTTCCACCATGCGCGCGACATAGGGCGCGGCGGCGACGATGAGCATGAAGATCATCGCCTCGTTCCCGATGCTCGTGCCGACGATCGCGCGCGAAACGGGGATGAGCGCGACGATGAGGATGATGAAGGGAATGCTGCGGAGGATATTCACGACCGCGCCGACGATCTTGTTCAGCCAGACGACGGGCTTCAAGCCGTCCCTGTCCGTGATACAGAGAAGGATGCCGAGCGGCAGACCGATGAGATACGCGACAGCCGCAGAGACGACCGTCATATACAGCGTTTCCCAAACGCCGAGCGCAAATCCCTCGAAGCCGAGCTGTGAAAACAATCTGCTCATAGTTCCTCCTTAAAAATCACGTTCTGCGCGGCAAGATGCCTCTTGACGAGTTCCGCCTTTTCCCCGTCGTCGGGGAGCGCGATCACCATGTGTCCGAACGTCTTGCCGTCGATGTTCTTGGTGTCCGCATAGAGGATATTCACCGCGATTCCATAGCGGAGCGCAAGTCCCGAAATGACGGGCGTATCCGAGATCTCCCCGTTAAATACGAGGCGGAGCTTCTTGCCGCCCGTGCTCTTCAACGAACGGATGAGGTTGGGGATGATGAGCTCTTTGGCGATCTCCGACTGCGGGAAGGAGAACACCTCCGAGACCTTCCCCCGCTCTGCGACGCGGCTCCTGTCGATGACGGCGACGTCCGTGCAGATACTTTCCACGACCTTCATCTCGTGCGTGATGACGACAATCGTCACCCCGAGCGTCTCGTTGATGTTTTTCAAAAGTCCGAGGATGGACTGCGTTGTATTGGGGTCGAGCGCGCTCGTCGCCTCGTCGCAGAGGAGATACTTGGGCTTTGTGGCGAGCGCCCGCGCGATCGCGACCCGCTGTTTCTGTCCGCCCGAGAGCTGCGAAGGATATGCCTTTGCCTTGTCCGCCAGCCCGACGAGCTCCAAGAGCTCCCCCACGCGCTGCCGCATCTCCTCGCGCGTGTAGCGCACTTCCTTTGCCGCGGTCGTCCTGCGCACTTTGGCAAGTTCGAGCGGAAAGCGCACGTTTGCCTCCACGGTGCGCTGTTCGAGCAGATTGAAATTCTGGAAGATCATGCCGATACTGCGGCGGATCTCGAGGAGGCGCTTCTTTTTGACTTTGGTGAGATCTTCGCCGTCGATGAGCACCTGTCCCTCCGTGGGGCGTTCGAGCAAGTTGATACAGCGCACGAGGGTGCTCTTGCCCGCACCGGAGAGCCCGATGATGCCGTAGACGGCGCCGTCCTCGATCGTGAGATCGACGTCGTCGAGCGCGACGGTCTCCCCGCCGTTTGCGGAATAAACCTTTTTGACGTGACGTAATTCTATCATGATTTCCTGCCTTTTGAGAATCAAAAATGCCCGAGGAAAGATCCCCGGGCAATGAAAGACGCGATAAGAGCTGAAAGGACGTTATTTTTCCACGGCAATCAGCCCGCGCATTTCTGCCCGGGAAGCTAACATTCGCATCATTCGGCTGCCGAGATGCAGATGTTTCATGCCGTATGTCCTCCTCATCCGTTCGTCGGATTTTCTTGATTGTACCATGACCGTCCGCACTTTGTCAAGTGATTTTTTGCACTTTTCCGAAATTTCCGCCGCGCGGCTCCCCATCGGGAGCGGCAGGCTCATTTCAGTTTGTTATACTCTTCGAGCAGCAGATTATACATATAATTCCGGTTTCTCTCGTTCCGGTTCCTGTTCTCGATGTATTTGGAGATCTCCAAGAGATAGTCCTCCCGCTCGTATTTGTCCTCGCAGGATTTGATCTGCTCGACGATCTGCAACAGATATTCCAGCGTGATGTATTCTTTGAGCGAGGGACGGACCGTCGCAATACCGGTCGCATAGCTGTTGAGCTCCCGACGGAGTTTGAAGGAGCGCAGCCGATAGGCGGACGCCTCGCCGGCGCCGAGAAGGGTCTGGAAGGTGTACAGATTCTTGTAGGCATAGCTCAAAAGGAGGTCGGCATACATCTTGTCGTCCTCGTTTTCCGCGAGCAATTCGAGGTTCCGGATGGCAGCTTTGCAGTAGTCCGCCCCCATCTCCGCATAGCGGTTTCTTTCCTCCTTTTCGACCTCTTCGCTCATGACATAGACGAGGATGAGGTAGGTGACGTGCTCCTGCATTTGGGAGATCAGCCACGATTCGAAATAGTTTCTCTCGATGAAATCCCTGTCGATCTGCATCTTTACGAGCTGCGCCGTCCCCAGCTCCTCCGGGTACTGTTCGGCGATCTTCTCCCCGACCTCCCGATAGTTCTTCAAAAGCCCGCGGAACGTCGCGCCCTTCATATTCAGCTGCCAATTCTCCTCATCGGGGACCGTGAGGCAATACAGCGTGAGCGTCTGCATCGCATACTGCGTGACGAGATCGAGTTCGGTCGACCTCACGGACTTTTCGACCATCTTGTTGCGGAAATACTCCATCTTTTGCTTGATGTCGTATTGCTCCTGATAGCAGAAAGCCGCCTGTACATAGACGAGGATGTTCATCGCGAGGTCGCAATCCGACATGGCGGGATTTTCGAAATGCTTGCGCATCTCGTACTCCACGAAATAGTGGTTGCTGAGGATATCGAATTTGTTCGTTTTCTTGATCTGGCTCTGATTCTGCAAAAATTCCGCGGCGATCTCCGCGGCGATCTCCTCCGCGCTCTTTCCCGCGGAAGAAATATTCGAGCCCCAGATGCCGTGCAGGTCGGAGGGAAACAGGTTGTCGTCCGCCTGCGTGATATCGATCTTGAAGATGTGCAGCTTGGTCGCGGATTCTATGAAATTATACTGGGCGTTGATGTAGCCGAGCTCATAGATCAAATTCCCGCTGATGCTCAGATTATCGTCGATTTTCTGGAACAGCAGAATGGATTGGTCGCAATGGCTCATCTGATAATTGATGGTCTCGTTGACCGTCCCCTTGCGCACGCGCACGCTCTCGGGATTGCCCTCATAGACGCCGCCGACGACGCAGACAAAGCCCTTAGTGTCGAGAATCCGCTTGGTGGCGATCGCAACGTCGCGGTTCCTGCTCCAACCGATAAACACATAATCTTTCATTCGCGAATCCCCTTCCTTCGTTCGGTTTAATCGTTCAAAACGGTCTCGGGCGCATCGAAATCGCTCTGGACCGCGCGCAGCACGTTCGCAAAATCCACGCCGTCGACGAGCGCATGGTTCGCGGTGATATTCAGCGTCATGAACGTCCCTTCCCCCTGCGAAACATACTTTCCCCAGCACACGCGCGGGATGCTCTTGCTCTCGGGGATATGGTCGGGCACGGGCTGGCGCAGTCCCGTGAAATCGACCCACGGCACGCACGAGCAGTAGATGTCATCCACGACGGAGACGTCGTTGTACTCCTGCTGCACATAGTTGCTGCCGACATATTTTTCGCGGTTGCCGTTCACGTCCCGCACGAACGCGGAAAACCCGAGATGGGTGCGCGCACGGCAGTTGACAAAGCAGGATTCGTTGACCATGACGGTATATGCCACATTGGCATACTCGATCTCCACGATCTGCCCCCCGAGGATGCGCAGCCGAAAAGCGCGGCTGCGGTTGAGTTCCCTGCAAAGGATGTACATGATCGCCGCAAAGGAGGAGACCCCCTTCTCTTTGCAGTACCGCAAGAGATTCGTGATGTTCATGCGGACGTCCATGGACAGGGACGGGTCGGCGAACGAGGAGAACCATGTGTAATGGCTCTTGCGCTCCCAGCTTTCCAAATCGATCGTTTTCATAAGCAATCACCCCGAATGATATTTTTGTTTTTGAGGATACGGTAGATCTCGCCCCAGTTGTTGACCGTTTTGAGATTCTCCGTCTCCGGGACGGACTTTCTGCCCGCCATTCTGAAATACAGGCAAAAGACGCCTCTTTGGGACAGTTCTTCGCAGACGTCGTACCGGTCGTCGATCATGACGTCTATCCCGTTTGAAAGGACGGTCTCCGTCTTATCGAGATGTCCGAAAAAGTAGCGGTCGAAGCAGATTCCGCCCTCGCGCAATTTTTGCTGTGCGATCTCGATCTCGGCGGGGTCGAACTGCCCTCTCGCGGAGATGACATAGAGTTCGTTGCCCGCTTTCATCGCGTCGATGACGGTTTTCGCACAGGGCATGATATCGAACTGTGTGGAGATCGAAAACCGCGAGATGTAGCCCTGCAATTCCTCTTCCGACCACCTGTATTTCTTCTGTACCCTCGGCTCTTCCGGCTTTACGAGACTGTTCTTGCCCAAGACGCCGGCGTCGTAGATCTCCGCCGCCGCCATGAAGTACATCTCCGAATTGAACACCACGCCGTCGAGGTCGACTGCAATTTTCATAGCGCCCTCACGTCCTGTATTTGATGACGCGGGCGGGATTCCCGACCGCGACCGCACCGTCGGGGATGTCTTTCGTCACGACGCTCCCCGCGCCGACGACTGCGCCCTCTCCCACGGTCACGCCGGGGACGATCGTGACGCGCGCGCCCAGCCAGGCGCCCTTCTTGATGACGACTTTCTTGCCCTGCACCACGTTGAGGTCCCGTTGCAGATGGTTGACGGTCGCGATCGCGCAGCCGAATCCGATCATCGCGTTGTCCTCGATCGTGATTCCGCCGAAAGCGGAGGCGGAAAAGTTGTTTCCGATAAAGACGTTCTTGCCGATCTCGAACTGACAGCCGTAATCGACCTGGATAAACGGCTCGATCACGGTATCGTCGCTCAGCGAAGTGCAGAAGAGCTCACCGAGCTTTTTTCTGTACTCTTCCGACATGGGGTCGGTCATATTGATCTGAAAACACAGCGACCTCGAACGGCGAATCTCCCGCATGCAAAGCGTATGGAACCGCTCGTCGTGGACGAGGTCGATGATCTCGCCTTTTTTGGCTTGTTCGAAAAAATCAGGCATATACTACCTCACGATGATATCATACCGTCCCCTCGGACAGGAGACGGTTCATAGCTCTTCGAGGGACGCGCGGTAGGCATCCCGAATCTCGGAGACGGAGACGGGCTTCCCGTCGCGGAGGACGTACCATACGTCGAACCCGTTGAGCCGCTGCGCCGCCGAGCCGCGCGCCTTCGCCGCGCAGGAGTGCATATCCATGACTTCCCCCCCAAACAGCAATTTGCCGTCCGGAAGAAGGGTCGCCGCGCTCTGCCCGTCGCGCAGGCAAAAGCTCTCGCCCGCCGTAAAATATCCCGCTCCGATCATTTCGGACATGGTGACCTTTCGCGGCTTTTTGTCGAACGCCGCACGGGCGACGGGAGAATCCTCGAATTCCGTCCTCTCCACCCTCTTTCTGCCGAGTTCGCAGAACCGCGGGTCGATCTCGATCATGACCGAGCTGCGCCCGAGCTTCTTTGCCATCGCAGCGGTCGTCATCGTCCCCCCGAAGGGGTCGAGCACGACGTCCCCGGGGTTGCTGGAAATGGCGATGATGCGGTATAGGAGCTCCTCCGGTTTCTGGGTGCTGTGGAGCTTGCCCCCCGCCTCGTCCTTCATGCGCTCGTTCCCCTGGCAGACGGGAATCTTCCAGACGGAGCCGAGCTGCTTGCGCTTGCCTTTTTCGAACGCCTCTTCGTCCACCGTGTCGAGATTGAGCTCTTTTGCCGTCTTGTAGTGGAACGTATAGCGCGATCTTCTGCTCTTCGTCGCCCAGATGAGGGTCTCGTGGCTGTTGTTGAGCCGCGTCCCCAAAAAGTTCGGCGTCGGATTTTTTTTGTGCCAAACGACGTCGTTGACGATCCAAAATCCCAACCGCTGCATGATCGCGCCGATGGTATAGATGCACTGCATGCCGCCGATGACCCAAAAAGAGCCGTTCGTTTTCAAAACTCTGTAACATTCGGCGAGCCAGCTCTCCGTGAACTTTTCATACTCTTCCAAGGAATCGAAGTGGTCCCACGAATCCGAACAGCCGCGGTACTCCGTCCCCTCCACGCGCTTCAAGACCCCTTCCGTGCGCATCCAATAGGGTGGGTCGGCAAAGATCAGATCGACGGAACCGTCTTTCATCTTCTTCAATTCTTCCGTCGTCTCTCCGCAAATGATCGTATGCTCCATGGTCTGCTCCTTTCGTCTCGTGTGATCTACCCATGTATTATATCATAAAGACGCCCCGATTTCAAGCGGTTGTCCGAAGCTTTGCAAACTTTTCCCGCCTCATTTGCGGGCGAGCAGAAAGCTTTCGTCGAGACGCGCGCAGAGCTCCTCTATGCCGACGCTCCCGTCGAGGAGCGCCGTCAGCCAATGCTTTTTGTTCATGTGATAGCCGCGGAAATAGCGTTTCCCGTCCGCCAGCGCGTCGATGACCGAAGGGTCGGCGCGAAGGTCGATGACGTCCGCCTTCCCCTCCGTGCCGATGCCGAGCGCCTTGCGGGGCGCGGCGAGCAGGACGCCGAACCATTTCCCGTTGTCCTCCCTCCGCCAGACCGCGGCGTCCGAGAAGTTCTCCCAAAGAAATTCTGGCTCGCGGCGGTAGCGCTTGCGGACATAGCGTATCAAGCCGTGCGCGACGTCTCCTTGAAAGACGTCCGTCTCGAAACACGCCGAAGCGACCTCGCCGAGGAGCGCGGAAAAGGCGCTTCTCACGCTCCCGACGAACGTCCCCTGCGCTTCCTCCACGAGGTGCAGCGCATACTCCTCGCCCGTTGCGGTATCCCGCGTGCAGGTGCGCACCGCGCCGTCCGGCGCAATGCGGATCTCCACCGAGAATTCCCCGTCCATGATCTGTCTGTCGAGGACGTACTCCTCCCGTTCGCGGCGAAAGCCGTTGGCTTCAAGTTTGGAAAATACGGGGCTCTTGTGCTTGAATGCTGCATATTCCATGCCTTGATTATAGCACTTCTCGGGCGGAATTGCAACTGCGCATGCCGCGTGAGACCGCGTTTCTCAAAATTTCATTGATAAATATTCACAAATTTCTTGATTTTCTGACGGTTTTATTTTATAATAGGAGTATCAATGGAATTTGGGAGGAAACCATGAAAAAAATCATCGTTGCGGTCGCGAGCTTGCTTGTCGTGCTCTTGCTCGCCGGATGCGCAGCCCCTGCGCCGGAACAGCCGGGCGGCGAAACCTGCACACACGAATACGAATGGATGTCCGACAGCGAAGGGCATTGGCAGCTCTGCAAACTGTGCAAGGACACGACGCAGAGAGCGCCTCACGCCTTCGAAGGCGAGAAATGCCCCATCTGCGGATACAGCAAATCGACTCCGACGCCGCCACCGACGCCGCAGGACGACTATGAGTTCGGCGACAGCGTCAGCCGCGAGAATACCGCGTTCTATGAAGATTACAGCGAGGAGGAAAAGGAGCTCTTCTATACCCTTTGGGAGGAGACGACCTCCGTCACCGTGAAGATCGACATCTCGGGACACGAGCTCGCGAAGATCAACGAGGCAAACGAGAGCGGAAATCCCGCCTTGCAGGACACGTACCGCAAATGCGCGCTCACGATCACGGTAAACGGCAAGGACTACACCTACGATGAGGTCGGCATCCGCATGCGCGGCAACACTTCCCGCAGAAACTTCTGCGACGAGAACGGAAACATCTATGCCTACGTGCACTTCCGCTTCTCGCTCACCGAGACCTTCGACGGCGAAGAGTACAAAAATGCTTGGGCGGAAGAGCTCTACCACGATTGGACGAACGACGAAGCGGGGCGCAAAGCGAGAAAGGACCGCTCCTTCGCCACGATGGAAAAATTTTACTACAAGTGGAACAAAAACTACGACCAAACGTATATCCGCGAGATCTATGCCAACCGCATGTTTCAGGCGTTCGGCGTGCTCGCGCCGCACATCACGCTTGCGGAGATCGACATTCGCCAGGGTACATCTATGGAGAGCCTCGGCGTCGGCGGGCTGTACGAGCTCATCGACAAACAGTTCATCAAGCGCAATTTCGACAAGGAACACAAGGGCGGCGACCTCTATAAGTGCACATATACGGGACGCGGTCCCGCCGACCTCACGGGAAAGGGATACGGTCTGTCCGACGACGACCCGTACTGCCTGAAAACGAACGACGACCCCGAAGGCAAAGATTGGAGCGACCACAAATACATCAAGGCGTTCATCGCGGCGCTCAACGACCGGCAGGGGAACTTTACGGAGAACTTCGAAAAACTCATGTCGCCCGACTATTTTGCACGCTTCGAGGCATGCAACTACCTCGCGGGCAACCCCGACTGCATCCGGAACAACTATAACAACTACTATCTTTACTTCACGCCGCAGGGCACGGCATACGTGATTCCCTACGACTATGACCGCTGCTTCGGCATCACGCGGGATTGGAACCCCATGATGGGCATGGTCTATACGGGTCCGTTCGAACGGCAAAACGCCACCGGGGAAAACCGTAATCCCCTCTACACGCGCACCATCCTCGATGACAACGCGCCCTACCGCGACCTCTATGCGAGCAAGATCGAAGAGGTCCTCAACTCAAAGTGGTTCACCCTCGGAAACTTCACCACCCTCTATGAGGCATACAGGGCGAATTATGGGACGCGCACCGCGCCCTCGCAAGTCATCGTGCGGCAGTGCGGCGGGAATGTGGAGACGAGCAGGTTCTCGTTCAGCCTGTCGGGCACGAACAACTATACGGAGACCGGAGAAAACATCTCCGTCGAGGAATACATGAGGGTGAAGCGCGAGACCGCGCTCGCCGCCCTGCAATGACAAAAAAGCTCCGCCGGCGTCGCCGGCGGAGCTTTTTATATGGACTTCAATCGACGGAAGGCAGATCAATATCGGCAACGCCTGTGTAGCTGAAAAAGTAGCCGCATTCACCGACTTCTCCCGTCTCTCCCTCTGCCGTTTGATCTTCAAACAGCATGCGCATAGCAACAAGACGTACGTCATCGCCCACTTTTCCGAACTTCAAAA
>CANQOB010000030.1 GCA_947625385.1 uncultured Clostridia bacterium | reverse complement strand
GTGTAGAGGGTGAAACCTTCTGCGTCTTTGTGCGGTTCCTTGGTGAGCTTGAAATTGGATTTGAGTTCCGTCCAACTTGCGTTCTGCAAGTCTCCTGCGCCCGAACCTGTCGCCCAGAATTCGCGGGTGTCGAGGTCGGCGTCGGGGGTGTCGCCCGGGTCATCCGGGTTGTCGGGGTTGTTCGGGTTGTCGGGCTTGTCGGGGTCATTCGGGTCGACGACGCCGGGGTTGTCGCCCTCGTTCGGGTTGGGCTGTGTGGGAGCGCAGGCGGCGACCGCCCAGCCGAGGCAGCCGGCGAGCGCCACGGAAAGTCCCAGTGTGAGCCATTTCTTGGTGTTCATACATTCCTCCTAAAAAAATTTTATTTGCCGTTATCCACGAAATTTCATGGTCACGACATATTCTATTATACCACCCCCCCCTGCTTGTCAAGTGTTTTTTTGATAAAATCTAAAAATTTTCGAAAAATTTTTTCTGACGCGCGAAAATTTCTTTCGCGCGACCTATTTTATAAGAAATTTTCGGCGAAAGGCTTTTCCACAACTGTTTCTTGGCTCCCCCTTGAGGGGGAGCTGCCGAGGCGTTAGCCGAGGCTGAGGGGGTGTTGCTTGGGGAATGACACCCCTTCCGTCTCGCCGCTTTGCGGCAAGACACCCACCCCTCAAGGGGTGGGCAAGGAAACTGTTTTTACAAGGGTGCGCGGCGGCTTCTTCCGAAGCCGCCGCGCACCCCCTTGCTCTAAAAATAAAGGAAAAAGCAAAAACCACGCTTTTTGCTTTTTCACAGCATTTGCGCACCACGGTACGCACACTGTCCGATGAAACATCTAATCGGAGCAAAGCCTATGAAGGCATAAACGCTCATTCGCTCGGCGAAAAGATTTGCGCAGCAAAGATTTTCGCCGAAACCTTTTTAGTACTTCGTAACTTTCACGGATTTCAAAATGATCGCCGCGTCGCCCACGGGCGCATAGTAGGTCGCCGTGGAGCCTGCGTTCTTCACGCTGTCGAACGTGTCGTAGCGGTTGATGCGGAAATCCTCGAATTCCTTCGTGAAGGTGTAGTCCTCGTCCTCCGAGAACTGTTCGGTATACTCCTCGATCGCCTTCAAGAGCCCGTTGGTCAGCTGGGTCTCATAGTCCTTCGCCATGCCGAACACGCAGTATTTCGCCTCGCTCGAAGAGTTGAGGCTGCTGCCGAGATAGGTGTAGAAGAGCGCCGTCGCGCTGTTGTAGACATAGCCGCGGGTATCGTAGGGTTCGCCCTCGGTTTGCTTGCCGCCGTCCGCACGCTCGACGGTGACGTCCACCCAAGAGTTCGCTTTATCCGTATAGTACATGACGAGCGCACCCTGCGTATGGCGGTTGACGCGGGAATCATCGGCGGTCCTGTACCCGTTGTTTTCGAATTCGCCGTAGATTGTGTAGGTGGGAACGGTGCGCGCGCTGTCCTTCCAGACGGAATGCGTGAAGTTCGAACCCACAAGCTCCTTGACGCGGGAGGTATAGTCGACCTCTTCGAGCTCCTCCCCGTTCAAAGTGTAGCCGCCCGTGTAGATGCCGTCCGTCTCGTCGAAATTATGCACGACAAAGCCCGTGCCCGTCTCCTCGTCGTAATCATAATATCCCGCATCCGCGAGCTCGATAAAGTGCTGCACCGTCTTGGGTGCGTCGAGACGGGAGAGGGTGTAGTCGACGGCGTACTCGTTGCCGTTGAACAGATAGGTGATGCGGACTTCGGGAGAATCCGAAGTGCAGCCCGCGAACAGAGCGAGCGCGCTCAACGAGATCGCCGCGCCCGTGACCGCGGATATGATACGAAGGGTTTTCTTTTTCATGGAGATGCTCCTTAACTTTCGATTCAATACTATTTTACCCGCATTTCGGCAATCCGTCAAGCATTTCCGCAACTTCGCGGGGAAAATTCTCCGAAGTTTGCCCAAAACGCAAAAAAGCGGCAGAAAAACTGCCGCTTTCCGTTTTGGAAATCTTATTTGAGTTCCGCAGTCGCGCCCGCCTCTTTGAGCTTGGCAAGCGCAGCTTCCGCATCCGCCTTCGGCACGCCTTCTTTGAGGACGCCGAGGCTCTCGACCGCCTTCTTCGCATCGGCAAGCCCGAGACCCGTGAATTCGCGCACCACTTTGATGACCGCGATCTTGTTCGCACCGAAATCTTTGAGAACGATGTCGAACTCCGTCTTTTCCTCTTCCTGAGGAGCCGCTTCCTGCGTTGCGCCCGCGCCGCCGCCGACTGCGACCGCCGCCGCCGCGGAGACCCCGAATTCCTCTTCGAGCGCCTTGACAAAATCGTTGAGCTCGACAACCGTCATGCTCTTCACTTCTTCGATAAATTTCTGAACATCCATTTTGAGAATCCTCCGATTTTTTTATGATTTTTGGTCTGCGATCGCTTTCAGAACGAACGCAAGGTTCGCGATGGGCGCCTGCAAGCAGCCGAGCATCTTTGCAACGAGTACTTCTCTCGAAGGAATCGCCGCGAGTTTCTTGACGCCTTCCGCGTCCACATACGCGCCGCTCACATAGGCGCTCTTGGGGACGACCTTGTCCGCGA
Source organism: uncultured Clostridia bacterium (assembly GCA_947625385.1). Taxonomy (GTDB): domain Bacteria; phylum Bacillota; class Clostridia; order Christensenellales; family Borkfalkiaceae; genus Gallimonas. Next base: position 15,990 of record CANQOB010000030.1, on the reverse strand, counting down.
GAACAGGCGTTTCCTTGACTGCCTTGGCGATGATCGAGCAGCCGCTCGTCTCGTCGGGGCAGAAGATGAACGCCGTCGCGCCGTTCAGGTCGCCGTCGAAAGCGGTGACGCCGAGTTCATCGAATGCTTTGCGCACCAAGGTGTTTTTGTAGACCTTGTATTCGCAGGAAGCTTCTCTGAACTTGTTGCGAAGAGCGGTGACTTCCGCGACGGTGAGCCGTTCGTAATGCGCGATGACGACCGATTTCGAAGCGGAGATCTTTCCCTTGATCTCTTCGACGACAGCTTTCTTTGCATCAAAGTTTGCCGACATGGTTACCTCCTGTTGATAATAAAAGCTCCGTACGCAGACAGTACGGAGCGACTCTCAAATCACTTTAAGAAGCTCGACCTCGACGGGATATTGAGCTCTTGCAGAAGCACCCGTTGTCTGCGGTCCTATTTCCCCGAATCCTTTCGGATTTGGATGACAAATTGAGTTTACCACGTTCAAAACGCGCTGTCAAGCATTTTTGACCGCTTTGCGTCTTTCCCGCAAAAATTATTTCAGCCTTTCGTGTAGGCTACCTTCACGCCGGGACCCATCGTGGAAGTCAGGGTCACGCTCTTGATATACTGCCCCTTCGCCGCGGCGGGCTTCGCCTTGACGATCGCGTCCATGAGGGCGGTGAAGTTCTCTATGAGCTTTTCCGTGCCGAAACTCTTCTTCCCGATGGGGCAGTGGATGATCGCCGTCTTGTCGAGACGGTACTCGACTTTACCGGCTTTGACTTCGGCGACCGCCTTTGCAACGTCCATCGTGACCGTGCCCGACTTGGGGTTGGGCATGAGTCCCTTGGGACCGAGCAGACGACCGATGCGCCCGACGACGCCCATCATGTCGGGAGTCGTGATCATGACGTCGAACCCGAACCAGTTCTCCGTCTGAATCTTCTGGATCATCTCCTCCGCGCCGACGAAATCCGCGCCCGCAGCCTGCGCCGCGTCCGCTTTCTCGCCCTTTGCCACGACGAGCACCTTCTTCGTCTTACCGGTGCCGTTGGGAAGCACGAGCACGCCGCGGACCTGCTGGTCTGCCTGCCTCGGGTCGATGCCGAGACGGATGTGAAGCTCCACCGTTTCGTCGAACTTTGCCTTTGCGTTGTTGAGGACGATATTCATCGCCTCCGTCGCGTCGTACTGTTTCGCCTTATCGTAGGATTTGAGGCTCTCCGCGTATTTCTTACCCATACTCATCGCGCTGTCCTCCTCATTCCTCTACCGTGATGCCCATGCTGCGGGCGGTGCCCTTGATCATGCTGATCGCGCTTTCCAGCGTGGAGCAGTTCAGATCGGGCAGTTTCGTCTTTGCGATCTCTTCGACCTGCGCCTTGGTGAGCTTGCCGACCTTGACCTTGTTGGGGGTCGCGGAGGCGGACTCGAGCCCGAGCGCCTTCTTGATGAGCACGGGGGCGGGCGGCGTTTTGAGGACGAACGTGAACGAACGGTCCTGATAGATCGTCATGACGACGGGGATGATGAGTCCCTCCTGGCTCGCCGTCTTTGCGTTGAATTCCTTGGTGAAGCCGGGAATGTTGATGCCGTGCGGACCAAGCGTCGAACCGACGGGCGGACCGGGGGTCGCTTTTCCGGCAGGGAGTTGCAGCTTGACGACTGCGGTTACCTTCTTTGCCATAAAATTTTATCTCCTTTGTGGTACATGCAAAACGGCATGAAAAGATTTACCGTCTCTCCCACAGAAATAGCCTATTTATTTCGCGGAATTTCTTTGCTGTCGCAAATAAATTGCCGCGAGCGAATGCGCGTTTATGCCTCAATGGGCTGAATTCCGATTGTTCGTTTCATCGGACAGTGTGCGTCCCGTGGGGCGCAAATGGGGTCGCGCAGCGCAAAAGCGCGGTTTTGCTCGCGCACATTATGGGAGCAATTCGCGCGTATTTATTTCGCGGAATTTCTTTGCTGCCGCAAATAAATTGCCGCGAAAAGTTACTCCTCATCGCGGGGGACTTCCACCGCGTCCGCGGAGATTCTTGTCATCTGGACGTATTCGACTTCCACATCCTGCTCGCGCCCGAACATCATGATGGTCACTTTCGCGCGCTGCGTCTCATCGTTGACCTCTTTGAGCGTACCGAGGAAGCCTTCGAGCGGTCCGTTGTCGATCGTCACACGGTCGCCCACCTTGAAGTCTGCGTCGACAACATAGTCCTCGAGCCGCATCTTGCGGATCTCTTCCTCTTTCATCGGGATGGGACGCCCCTGCGGACCGACGAAGCCCGTGACCCCTCTCGTGTTGGTGACGAGATACCAAAGCTGGTTGGAATAGCACATCTTGATAAAGACATAGCAGGGAAGAAGCTTTCTCTCGACGACCTTCTTCTTGCCGTTCGCCTTTTCCTCGATGGTCTGCTCCGTGGGAATCTTGACGTCGACGATCTGATCGCTCAGATTGTTGTTTTCCACGAGACGGAAGAGGCTCTCCCTCACCATAGATTCATAGCCGGAATAGGTGTGAAGGATATACCACTTAGGCTCGGTATCCGCGCTCGGTATCATCATTATGCCCCCGCGCTCGTAAGAAGCTTCAAAAGTTCCGAGAACCCGTAGTTGACGCCGGTGATGAGCACCATGAAGATAATGACGACGACAAGCACGACGCCCGTCGCTTTGAGCGCCTCGGGCAATTTCGGCCATGTGACGCGTTTGAGCTCGGAAAACGTCTCTTTGAGTCTTCTCCCCATGCGGATGAAGATATTCGGTTTTTCGTTCTTGTCGACCCTTTTCTCCGGCTTATCGGGCGACTTGCCCTGCTTGTCGAGGTCTTTTTCGTTGGACTTTGCCATAATTTTCTCCGATGCGCCGAGCGCTTACTTAGATTCCTTGTGCACGGTATGTCTTTTGCAGGTGGGACAATACTTCTTGATTTCAAGACGGTCGGGATCGTTCCTCTTGTTCTTGAAACTGTCGTAATTCCTGTTCTTGCACTCGGTGCACTCAAAGGTGATCTTGAGTCTCGTGGATTTGACAGCCATTGTGTGAAAACTCCATACAAAAAAATTACACCCCTCAGGTGCGTAAGATGAGTTTATCACAGTTGGAAGGGCTTGTCAATCGATTTTGGGGAGAAAAATAAAAAAATCCGAATTTTCTTTGCGGGAAACGCTATTTGAGCAGGGAGATCGCCTGTTCGAGGGCGGGGAACGGCGTATCCGTCTGGTACGAGAGATATGTTTTGAGGAGCCGCAGCGCGCGCAGAGCGCCGTCCCCTTCCTCCGCGGAGACGTCCCCCGCAGCCGCCTTGCGCAAAAACGCATAGGTCGAAGGGCTCGCGGGGACCCCCACCGCGCATTCCGAACAGTTGAAGGCGCCGCTCGCCATATCGAAGTACCGCCTGCCCGCGATCGGTCTCCCGCAGACGGGGCAGTCGCCCGCCGTGACGGGATAGCCCGCGAGCGTCGCCGCCTGCAACAGAAAGCGCGCCACTGCCGCCGCCCCCTCCTTGCCGCCGTCGAGCCGTTCGAGCGCCTCGACCGCGCAGACGAGCAGCGCCCCCGCCGGCATTTCCTCCCGGGAGAGGACGTCCGCGACCTCCGTGACGCCCGCGGCGGCGTAAAACGTTTCGATGGAGTTGCGGATATCATAAAATCCGTCATGCAAGGACGCCTGCACGACGGTATATCTGCCGTTCTTCTCCGCAAACACATATTCGGCGAAACAGAAAGGCTGGCAGGCGAACCGCAGCTTCGCTCCCGCCTTCCTGACGCCCCGCATCGAAGCGCCGATCTTGCCGTGCTCCGCGGTGAGAACCGTCACCATTTTGTCGTTTTCGCCGTAGTCCGTTGCGCGAAGCACCAAACCGTCCGCTTTGAGATCCATTGCTTTTTTCCGCTTCCGCGGTCATTTCAACCGCTTGTAGAGCATGTAGTAGGAAAAATTGCCCGTCTCCTGAAAGAGCTCCCATGCAATTTCCTTTGCGCTCTTGTGTCCCTTGCCCTGTTCGTCGTCTCTCATGCCCGCAGTATGTGCGGGAGCGGGCGAGAGTATGCGTTCATTCCCCGGTGTAGCCGAGCGCTTTGAGCAGGGCGGCGCTGTCCCGCCAATCCTCGCGCACCTTGACGTACACGGTCAGAAAGACCTTGGCGCCGAGAAATTTTTCCATATCTTTCCGCGCGAACGACGCCGTCTCTTTGAGCGCCCGTCCCTGCTTGCCGATGAGAATCGCCTTGTGGTTCTGTTTTTCGCAGACGATATCGAGGTCGATGTCATACACGCCGTCCTCCCGCTTTGCAAACCGGTTGACGACGATCGCGACGCCGTGCGGGATCTCCTGCTCGTATTTGAGGAGAATTTTCTCGCGCATGAGCTCGGCGACCATGAATTTTTCGCTCCTGTCCGAGACGACGTCCTCCGGAAAGAGCGCGTCTCCCTCCGGCAGAAGCGCCGCGATCGCCTGCTCCAATTTTTTCAGATTTTTGCCCTTTCTCGCGGACACGGGGTACACGTCCGCGGTCACGCCGCCGCCGTAGATCGCCTCCATGTCCGCGGGGATGTTCTCCTTGGGCATGATGTCGATCTTCGTGTAAGCGATGAGGAAGGGAAGTCCGAGCGCCGCATACTTTTTCATGAGGGCGAGATCTTCCCCGGAGACGCCCGCATGCCCGTCGTGCACGAAAAGGATGGCGTCGACCTCCTTGGAAGTCGTCTCCGTCGTGTTCATCATGCGGTCGGTGAGTTCGTTGGAACGGCGGTAGATGCCGGGCGTGTCGACGAACGCGATCTGATAGTCCTCCCTCGTGAGGACGCCCATGATTCTGTCCCGCGTGGTCTGCGGTTTGGGGGATACGATGGCGACTTTTTCCCCCACAAGTACGTTGACAAGGGTGCTCTTGCCCGCGTTGGCTCTGCCGATCACTGCGACCGTTCCGCTTCTCATTCCTCTCTCCCCAACTCGATCTTGCGCATGACTTCCTCCTCTTTGCGGCGCATGACGGCGCGCTGTTCCTCCGTCTCATGGTCGTATCCGAGGCAATGCAGTACGCCGTGCACGGCAAGATAATAGATCTCGCGCTCGACGGAATGCCCGTACTCCTCTGCCTGTGCCTCCGCCCGCGCGCGGCAGAGGACGACGCTGCCGAGATACAGCCTGTCCCTGTGCAAAAACCGCGAAGATTCGATACATTCGCCGTGTTCGCCCGATACGATCGCTTCGCCCGCCGCCAGTTCCATGGCGGGAAAGCTCAAAACATCGGTCACGGCGTCGACGCCCCGCTCGCGCGCGTTGAGGGCGCGGATCTCCTCTTCGGAGACGAACAGGAGCTCAACGACGAGGGGCATGTCCGCGCTGCATACCTCCGAAAGCGCGCGTTCGAGCGCGCGCCTGCGTTTGAGCGCGCCGCAGTCGATGACGACTTTACTCACCGTCCTCCTCCTTTACCGCCTTTCTGTCGCGGTTGAAGCGGATGGACGGGTATTCCACCCGATGATGATGCACGCCCGAGAGCGCCTCCACGAGCGTCTGTTTGATGATGTTCAGCTCCTTCATCGTAATGTCACATTCGTCGAACTGGTTGAGGTCCATGCGCTCTTCGATGATGGTGCGGCAGACCTCCTCCACCTTGTCGGGAGAGCGGTCGGCGCTCGCGCGCGTCGCCGCTTCGACCGCGTCCGCGACCATGATGATCGCCGTGATCTTCGTGCGCGGGGTGGGTCCGAGATAGGAGAAGTCCTTGATGTCGGCGTCTCCCGCATAGCGCACCGCCTTGTCGTAGAAATATTTGATGGGCAGCGTGCCGTGATGTTGGAGCGCGACGTCGGCGATGGCTTTGGGAAGATGCGCCGAAAGGAGCAGTTCATACCCGTCTTTGGCATGCGAACGGATGATGTCTGCGGAGAGTTCGGGCGTGATCTCATCGTGCAGATTGTAGTCCGTCTGGTTCTCGGTAAAGCAGTCGGGCTGTTTGAGCTTGCCGACGTCGTGATAATACGCTGCCGCGCGGGCGAGCTCGGCATTCTCCCCGATGGCGACGGCGCACGTCTCGGCGAGCTGCGCCACGATGAGGGAATGGTTGAACGTGCCCGGCGCCTCCTCGCGCAGCCGCACGAGAAGGGGCGCGTTGGTGCTTGTGAGCTCCCTGAGACGGAAGGACGTCAAACGGTTGAAGATGCCCTCGAACACGGGCATGAGCGCCAATGCGAGGACGACGGACATGAGACAGCCGAGGACCTGAAAACCCGCGGCGGAGAGATAATCTATCCAATCGTTCTGCACGATGGGCAGCTGGAACGCGAAGATGATGAGCATGGTGGGCACGGACAGGAACACGCCGACGACGAGCAGGCGCAGTCTGCTGCGCACCTTGTCCGCAAAGAACACGCCGAGCGTGCCGTCCACGAACCCGATGAGCAGGGTGGAATAGACGTGCACGTCCGCCGTCGCGATGTCGCCCGTAAACAGATCGAGAGAGAACATGAACAGCACGAACGCCGCATTGAGAAAGAGCGCGTGCCGCCTCCCCATGAGAAAGAGACAGAGGATGGCGAACAGGGCATAGGGTCTCGTGAAGTAATAGGAGGGAACGAGGAGCCCCCATACATAGCAGAGCGCCGCCGTGACGACGAAAATGGAGAAGAACAGGAAGATGTTCCCCATGCCGCACAAAAATTTCCTGTCCTCGAAAAAGAAATAGAGATAGATGATCGCCGTGAGCACGAAGAGGCTGAGGAGCAGGGAGATCTCTTCCTCGTAATGCGCCGCGAGATAGTCCTTCCATGTCCCACCCGCGCGGACAACGATCAGAATGAACAGAAGGAGCGCGATGAACAGATAGCATGCGGCAAACAAGAAGCCCGCGGCGATCAGCTTTTTGTGCTCTTCCGACCTCTCTTCCTTCAAGGTTTTCTGTTTGAATTTCACGTTTTTTCCCCCTTCTTACGTTTTTCGTCCCGTTCGTAGGCGCGTACGATGCGGGAGACCAGCGGGTGGCGAACGACGTCCTTTTCCGTGAGCCTGCATACGGCGATGTCCTCCTCGCCCTCCAGAATCTTCACGGCGTGGCGCAGTCCGCTCGTCTTGCCCGCGGGAAGATCGGTCTGCGTGAGGTCGCCCGTGACGACCATCTTGCTCCCCTCTCCGAGGCGGGTCAGAAACATCTTCATCTGTTCGCGGGTCGCGTTCTGCGCCTCGTCTAAAATGACGAAGGCGTCCGTCAGCGTTCTCCCGCGCATATAGGCGAGGGGCGCGACCTCGATGGCGCCCTTCTCCATGAGCTTTGTATAGACCTCCGCCCCGAACATCTCGCGGAGCGCATCGTAGAGCGGGCGGAGATAGGGATCGACCTTGGTTTGCAGATCCCCGGGCAAAAAGCCGAGCTTCTCGCCCGCCTCCACCGCGGGTCGGGTCAGGATGATCTTTTCCACCTCCTTCCCCTTGTATGCCGCCACCGCGAGACAGACGGCGAGGTATGTCTTGCCCGTCCCCGCGGGTCCTATCCCGAAGGTGACCGTGTGCGCGGCGATGGCATCGGTATACTGTTTCTGCCCCACCGTCTTGCACTTGACGGGCTTGCCGCGCGCCGAGACCGCAACGACGCCGCGCATGATGCCCTCGATGTCGCCCGCATGTCCCTCGCGCGCAAGCTCGATACAGTACAAAAGGCGGGTCTTGTCGATCTCCTCGCCCGCTTCCACCGTTTTCAGAAGGCTCTCCATGACTTCCGCGCCGAGATTCGCCGCTTCCTCATCGCCCTCGAACACGATCTTCGTACCGTCGACGCGCGCGGCGACGCCGAGCTCCCGCGCGACGGTATCGAGATTGACGTCAAACACACCGAGCACTTTGACAAGCTTGTCCAAAGCGCCCGTTTCCACCGTTCGTACCAAAATACCTCCTCATTCGAGTCCGCAAGCCGCAATGTAGCGGGCAACGCCCTCGACAAGCCAGCCTTTTTCCGTCTGCGTCATGCGGACGTCGGAAAGCTCCGGAAAGTCCAGCGACGCTTGCAGCGACGCCTCCTCCCTTTGCAGCGCGTATTCCTTCGAGACGGGGGCTGCCACCGTCGCCCGCGCGATGACGTATCCGCGCCGACCGCTCCCGCCGCTCTCCGCAAAGACGACGAGCTGCTGTCCCGCATGCACTTCGCTGCCGACTTCGGCAAGAGGCGTTCCCCGCAGGACGACGAGCTCTTCGAGAACGCCGTCACAGGGCGCAAGCAGGGGCTCGGCAGGGCGGGGGGAGAGCTCCTCCGCGCATTCGACTTCCACCGTCAGAATCCCCCCCTGCCGCTTGAAGGAGCAGAACTCCACGCGGGGCAGGGACAGGATGCGCGCGGTGGCGGAGCCCGTCTCGCAGCCGAGCGGAGCGAAGGAAAAAATGCCCTCTTCCGCGAGAATGGCGCGGATCTCCGCCTCATAGTATGCGCCGCTTCCGACGATTTCCACCCGGAGAATCCTGCTCTCCGCCGAAAATACGATGGCGGCGAACAAAGCTGCGCCGACGACGAGCCCGGCTGCACGGGAGGCGACCTCTCGGACGCGGGCAAGTCCCCGGTTGCGCACGTTTTTTATATTATAACACGTACCGCGCAAAATTGCAAAAGTTTTTTTGCGGTCTCGGGCGGCAACGCGCAAAACCACGACGTTTTTTCGCGGATTTTCCGCGGAAAGCACGCAGATTCCCGCCCGCGCAAGCTTTTCCGCCGCGCGGTGCGCGCTCAGGCTCTCCACGGTGATCTCGACTGCGCCCCATGCGGGAAGGCGTTTCATGCTGCCTCCTTACTCCTCGCGCCTTACGGCGGTGATCTTGCCGAATACGGCGACGTCGCCCAGCGCATATTTGCCGAGCGTGAGGTTTTCCCCCTCGACGCGCACCGCGCCCTTCCGTCCGCACAGAACGACGGCGGTCGACGAAAATTCGGGGAGCCGCCTCACATTCTGGAAGTAGCCCCCCTTCCCGTCCACGACGGTGTACTGCACGCGGGAGGTTTCCCCCTCCGCCCCGAGCATTCGCATGATCTCGCCGAGAAGTCTCATTTGGGCTATTCTATGCGCGGCGCGGAAAAACTATGAAAAAAACCGCACACAAGGTGCGGTTTTCCATGCGGTTTTCTTGCAATTACAGTTCGGCGAAATACTTGATGGTGCGGACCATCTGCGAGGTGTAGCTGTTCTCGTTGTCGTACCACGCGACGACCTGCACCTGATAGGTGTCGTCGTCGATCTTCGTGACCATGGTCTGGGTGGCGTCGAACAGGGAACCGTGGGTGATGCCGATGATATCGGAGGACACGAGCTGCTCTTCGGTGTAGCCGAAGGAAGCGGAAGCCGCCGCCTTCATCGCCGCGTTGATGGAATCCTTCGTGATATCCTTGCCCTTGACGACGGCGACGAGGATGGTCGTCGAGCCCGTGGGAACGGGAACGCGCTGCGCGCTGCCGATGAGCTTGCCGTTGAGTTCGGGGATGACGAGCCCGATCGCCTTTGCCGCGCCCGTGGAGTTGGGCACGATATTGATCGCCGCGGCGCGCGCTCTTCTGAGATCGCCCTTGCGGTGCGGTCCGTCGAGCACCATCTGATCGCCCGTGAAAGCGTGGACGGTCGTCATGATGCCCGACACGATGGGATAGACGTTGTTGAGGGTGTTCGCCATCGGCGCAAGGCAGTTGGTCGTGCAGCTCGCGGCGGAGATGATGGTGTCGGTGGGTTTCAGGCTCTTTTCGTTGACGCCGTAGACGATGGTGGGAAGATCGTTGCCCGCGGGAGCGGAGATGACGACCTTCTTCGCGCCGGCGTCGATATGCGCCTGCGCCTTCGCCTTGGAGGTATAGAAGCCGGTGCATTCGAGGACGACGTCCACGTCGAGCTCCTTCCAGGGAAGGTTCTTCGCATCCTTCTCCTCATAGATCCGGATGGTCGTTCCGTCGACGGTGAGCGTTCTGTCCTCGTCGTTGGCGGAAACTTTGTCCGCGAGGGCGTATCTGCCCTGTGCGCTGTCGTACTTCAAAAGATGCGCAAGCATCGAGGGGGTGGTGAGGTCGTTGATCGCGACGATCTCATAACCCTTTGCGTTGAACATCTGACGGAACGCGAGACGCCCGATGCGCCCGAATCCGTTGATTGCCACTTTTACGTTTGCCATTGAAAGATCCTCCGATAATGATTTGACTTTACGTCTTTTTGTCTCCCTATATTATAGCACGCTTTTTTGTGTCCGTCAACGGTTTTTTCTCAAAATTTCAGCTTCCTTCAAAGCATGAGAAGAATGCTCGAGAACTGCAAGATCGTACCGAGCAGCACAAAGAGATGCCACACCGAATGGAAATAGCGCACCTTCTTCCCGAAGGCGAAGAACGCAATGCCCGCGGTATAGGCGATGCCTCCGAGGAGCAGCAGCCAGAAGCATGCGGCGCTCACGAGGGGCAGCAGCGCGGGGAGGAAGGCGATCGCCATCCATCCCATGACGACATAGAGCGCCATGGAGATTCCCTTGACGACCTTGTTGTTCATGGCGATGGCGTTCATCGTGATGCCCCAGACCGCGCACACCCACTGCGCGCCGAGCACCGCCCAACCCACCGTAAGTCCGTAGAGCGGGATGAGACAGTAGGGCGTGTATGTGCCCGCGATCAAAAGAAAGATCGTGCAATGGTCGAAGATGCGGAATACTTTTTTTGCCGTTCCGCGCGGCAAGAAGTGATAGAGCGAGCTCATCGTGTAGAGGACGACGACCCCCAGCCCGAACGCCGAAACGGCGAGTTTGGCGACCGTCCCCTCTGCGAGAATGCCGAGAACGACCCAAAATCCCAGTCCGAACGCCCCTCCCACGATATGGGAGACGGCGTTGAAGATCTCCTCTCCTTTGGAATAAACGGGCAACGCGCGCCCTTTTGCAACAGCTTCCATACGCTTTCCTCCGCGTTTTTTTCCATCATACCGCTGCCGCCGCGCGGTACGCAACCTATTTGCGACCAAAAGAGCGCTACGCTTTTTTTCGGGGTCTCTCCCCCTATCATTGCCCATTCTCCGTAAAAAAATCCCTCTCTACTCTGCGTAGAGAGGGCTCTACCGGAAACTTTACCGGTATAAAATGAGCAAAACAATGATGACTACGGTGACGACGGCGCCGATCGAATAGGTTATCCAACGAATCTTTTTGATCTTCTTGTCCGAAAGCGGCTGATACCCGACGGGCGTGAGCTCTCCGCCGCAGTGCGGGCACTTCGTCATGTGGTCGAGCACGGGCGCACCGCAGTGCGGGCACGCCACGGTGTGGCGGTCGATGCGCTCCGCGCGCTTTTTCTCCCTATCCTCATAAACGGTCGTCTTTTTCATATCTTGATTATAGCACGCTCCCGCGCATTTGGCAAGCGATTGCGCCGCGGGAAAAATTTCCTCGCCGCATTTGCGCGGATTTTTTGCGGAACGCTTTACAAACGCCGCGTTTTGGTGTATGATAAGGGTACTTTCACAAAGGGGGCTCGCCATGAAACGGAAAACACAGCCGACCGAACTTGCGGAGCAGGACGGGGCGGCGCAGGAAAATCAAAAGCCGACGCAGGAGCAGCGCATGACCATCTTTGAATATGAGGAAAAGTATTCCCGCAGACAGAATTCGCGCGGCGCGCGGCGCTTGCTCGGCTTCCTCGCCGCAGTCATCGGGATTCTGCTCTTTGCCGTGCTCTTCTATATCTCCTTCCGCGTGTGGGAAGCCAACGATATCGCAGGCTATGTCACGGGCGGGGTCTGCCTGCTGCTCTACATCCTATTCTTCCTCGTGCCGCTCATTAAGATCTTGCGGACGGGATACTTCATCACCAACGTCAATGCGTTCAATGCGCGCAAAGCGCAGCGCCACAACCGCAAGCTCCGCCGCCAGATCGCGGACAAGATCATCGACCTCACCGCAAAGGTGGACGGCGTAGGTTGGTACGATTCGGAGACGGTCGGCAAACTCGCCATCGCCGTCAGGACGGACGACGACGAACAGATCAAAAAGAATCTTACCTCGCTCTACCGCGGCTCCGTCAAAAAGTCCGCAAAGACGCTCATCATGAAGAGTTCGCTCAAATCCGCCGCCTATTCCGCTCTCTCCCAAACGGCAAAGATCGACGCCGTGCTCGTCGTGTTCGTCAATCTGCAACTCGTCAAAGATCTCGTCTATCTCTATGGCTTCCGCCCCTCCGATGCCCGTCTCGTGCGCATTCTCGTGACCGTTCTGCACAATTCCCTCATCGCCTACGGGCTGGGCGGAATCAACGTGGGGAGCTCCGTCGTGCAGATGATGGGCAGCGCCGTCAAGGGCATCCCCATCCTCGGCAACGCCATCGCCGCCATCGTGGATTCCTCGGTGCAGGGGCTCGTCAACGGCACGCTGACGACGGTCATCGGATACCAGACCATCAAGTATCTCAACAAGGAATACCGGTTGCAGAACATCCTCGACGGCGTGGACGTCTCGGAGACCGAGGTCGAACTCGAAGAGGCGTGCGCCGACCTCGAAAAGGAGCTCAAAAACAAGAAAAAGCTGGCGCAAGCAGTATAAGCGACATATAAAACCGCCCCGCGAAGGTTCGCGGGGCGGTATTTTTTTATCCGAAGATCATTTCCGGGGTCCGATCAGGGGCGCGCCGCTCTTCCAAGCCGTGCCGACCCGCTCTCCGATTCCGTAATAGCCGTTGCGCATCTGGTCGAACACAAAGGCGTTCAGTTTGCCCGCGTCGATCTTCCCTCTCTCGTCCAGCACGCGTTCGTCGGCGAGCACGTTGACGATTCTGCCGAGGATGCGCAGCCCGTAGGGCTCCTCCTCAAACCGCTCGACGGTGCATTCGAGGGTGAGCGGATATTCCCCGATGACGGGTGCATCCACCCGTTCGCTCTTTACGGCGGTGAGCTTCGTCCGTTCGAATTTATCGGGCGTCTGATTGCCGGAGACGATGCCGAGATAGTCGGACGCCGCAAGCGTATCCGTGCCCGGCACGGCGAGCGTGAAAGCCTTCCTCGCCCGCAGGTTGGCGACCGTCTTGTGGGCAGCTTCGAGGTTGAGCGCGACCATATCCTCCGCGCAGATTCCCCCCCAAGCCATCATCATGACGTCGACGGAGCCGTCCCCGTTGTAGGTGCCGATCATGTACGTCGGCATGGGAAACAGATAGGGTCGTACCCCCAAACTTTTCATATAGACCTCCCGTTCAATGATTTTTATCCTTGATCACTCATACACTTCGTGTTTCAGAATGCCGATATAGGGAAGATTGCGATAGCGCTCGTTGTAGTCGAGACCGTACCCGATGACGAACTCGTTCTCGATATCGAAGCAGTTGTAATCGGGCGAGATGTCGTATTCCCGTCTCTCCGCCTTGTTGAGCAGGGTGACGATGATGACAGAAGCCGCGCCCCGCTCCAAAAGCAGCGTTTTGAGGTTGGCGAGCGTGAAGCCGCTGTCGATGATGTCCTCGACGATGATGACGTCCCTCCCCTTCACGTCGCGGTCGAGATCTTTTTTGATCTTGAGCTTGCCCGAGGAGACCGCGCCCGAGCCGTAGGAAGAGACCGCCATGAAATCGAGCTCCACGGGGCAGGACAGCTCGCGGATAAAGTCGGAATAGAAGATGATGCTGCCCTTCAAAATTCCGACGACGAGGGGGAATTTCCCCGCGTAGCGGGCGTCTACCTCGCAGGCGACCTCTTTGACGCGCGTGCAGATCTGTTGCTCGGTGAGCAGGATGCGTTCACAATCTTGGTGCATAAGTTATCCTCCGTATTTTCGCGTTCCTGAGAACGGTTTTTATGAAATTCAGGAAATGACGCCCCGCCGCTTCGTCTGCTCCGTGACCTGTACGCTGTCTGCGATCTCCACGCCGACGACAACGTACACCTCGCTCCCCTTTGCGATGAGGGGGAGCTTCCTCCCGAGCCGCGCGGAAATTTTTCTGTCCGTCAGGAACTTTTTGAGCGTCTTTCTCGGGGCATGGTATGGGGTAATGACGTCCCCCTCCCTTCTCGTGCGCACCACGCAGCCCTCGGGGAAGGCATCTAAATCGACGGCGAGGACGCGCTTGGAGCCGCTCCCTTCGAGGTCGCAAGCCGCGATCTCCCGCACGGAGAAGACGGCGGGTTTGGTATAGAGACCCTCCTGCGGCGCAAAGGGGATCTCGGGAGCCTCTTCTTGGAAGTCCCAATAAAAGACGATGTATTTCCCCTCGCGGATGGCGATCCGTTGCCACGGGACATCGGAGACGGGGAGCATGACCCGCTTCCCGCTCTGCGCCGTTCTCAATTTGGCGATCTCCCCGAGATTGGCGCGCGTGTAGCCATACTGCGCGGTCTGACGCATACAGGAGAGACAGGCGCGGTTGAAGAGAACATCGGGAAGATCGACGGGCACCCACTCCTCATCCAGCACGCGGACGGTGGCGTCCTCGGCAAGCTGTTGCAGAAAGCCGTCCTCCTCCGCCGCAAGCGCGGCAAATTCCACGAGATGTTCCACCGCATTCCCGTGAATCTTTTCAAATGCCGGCAAGACCGTATGACGGATATAGTTGCGCGTGTAATTTTCGTCCCCGTTCGTCGAATCCTCGACATGGGGCAGGTCGTTTGCGCGGGCATACGCCTCGATCGCGGCACGCGTGCAGCCAAGGAGCGGACGGACGATGCCGCCGTACTCCGTGATCGCCTTCATGCCCGAGACGCCCGTCCCGCGGGCAAGGCGGAAGAGAACGGTCTCGGCGACGTCGTTTGCGTGGTGCGCGGTGGCGACGAGGTCGGCTTCCCCGTTTTCGAGAACGGAATAAAAGGCGCCATGGCGCACGCTGCGGGCAACATTTTCCACGTTCCCGCCCTGCTCTCTGACAAGCGCGGGAACGTCCACCCGTTCGATTTTCAGCGGAATCCCCCACTGCCGGCACAGCGTCCCGCAAAATTGCATGTCGCGGACGGACTCTTCCCCGCGGATGCCGTGCTCGATATGCAGGGCGGAGAGAGCGATACCGCACGGCTGCGCCTGCTCTTTGAACGCATGCAGAAGGCAGACCGAATCGACGCCGCCCGAGAGCGCGACGCAGATGCGCTTCCCCCGATATTTTTCCGCAGAAAAAAGTTCCATCTGTGATAAGTATATCATGTTTTTGACGGAATTGCAAGGCTTCAAGCGACTCCTTTCGCGCGATTTCTTTTGCTTTGCAAAATAAATACGCGCGAGCGAATTAGCGTGTATGCCTCAATGGGCTTGATTCCGATTGGATGTTTCATCGGACAGTAAGCCGAAAGGGTTCGGCAAATTGGGTGGAGCGCCGCAGTTCTCGCTCAACAGTGCAGTGCACTGTGAGCGGCGGCGCGACATGAGCGGTGGCATCCGCGAGGGGGCGTGCGGCGGTCCCTGCCGCCCACGCAAAAAAGCAAAAAGCGGGGTTTTTGCTTTTTCCGTAAAATTTGAGAATACGGACGCGCGGCGGCATCGAATGATGCCGCCGCGCGGGGTTTTGCGATATTTCGCAGTGTTATTGTTCTCCCCTTCCCTTGCGGGGGTTTCCGCGAAGTAAACTTCGCGGAAACCAAAATTCAATGAAGAAGGGAATGTATAGGCGTTAGTCTTTGCGGTCGGGAAGCAAGGCGACTTCGGCGGGAGCGGAAGAGGCTGCGGGGATTGCGGAGATCTTGTCTACATATTTGCTCCACCCTTTCGCCGCTTTATAGGCGTCGATGCTGCCTTCGGGCACATAGATATTCGTGAGCGCGGTGCAGCGGGAAAACGGCGTCGAATCAGATGCGGGAGGCGCGATCGCCTTCACGGTAACCGTTTTGAGAAGAGGACAGTTCGAACAGATCGTGCTGTCGGACATCTTTGCAAGATGTTCGCCGAATACTAACGACGTGAGTTGCTGGCAATTTACAAATACGCTAGAGCGAATCGTCGTAATGCTTTCAAACTCTCCCGTTTTAAGACTTGATCCTTGGAATGTACATGACCTCAACTGTTCCACTTTGGGCATAGAGACGGTT
>CANQOB010000029.1 GCA_947625385.1 uncultured Clostridia bacterium | reverse complement strand
CCTGCGCTCCCACGGAGCCCAACCCGAACGAGGGCGACACCCCCGCCCACACGCACACCTACGACGCGTGGGGCCATGACGCCACACAGCACTGGAAGTACTGCGACGAGCACGGGACGGATAAGTCGAACATCGACGAAAGCACCCGCGCGAACCACACTTTCAAAAACGGCACCTGCGAATGCGGTGCGACCGAAGGGACCGTTGACCCCGGCGATGACACCCCGGACGAAGGGCGTGATACCCGCGAATTCTGGGTGACCGGCTCGGGCGCGGGCGACCTCAAAAACTGCGGTTGGGATTCCCTCAAAGACACCTTCAAGCTCACCAAAGAGCCCAAGAAGGACGCCGAGGGTTTCACCCTCTACACCATTCAGTTCCAGATCTACGCCGGCGGAGACAGCTTCAAGATTCGTCAGGACGAGCGGAACAGCGCGGGCGCGCTCGTCTGGACGGACGGCACCTACTTCGGTCTCAATGAGATCAAGGACAACGACGGCACCTTCGTGGACGGCGGCGGCTCCAACATCGCCGTGGCGAAGGGGAAGGACGGCATCTACAAGTTCACCGTACATACCAAACCCGCTCCCGCGCCTTGGGCGGGCAACTACGTGAGCTGGGAACTCGTCGAACCCGTCGAGGGGCTTCCCAAGACCGAGGACATCTACATCGTCGGCAACCTGAAAGAGTATCCCACCAACGCATGGCCGACGCTCGTCAAGAACAGCGTCGAAAAAGACTGCGTGCACCTCGAATTCGACGGTGACAAGACGTGGAGCGTCACGGTGCGTCTGCGTGCGAACGTCGACACGTTCAAGCTCTACAACACCGTCAACGGGAAGTACTATCCCGACCCCGACCCCAACCTCACCGTCAAGACGAGCGGCGATTACAAGGTCTCGTGGGTCGTCGGCACCAACAAGGTCACTACGGAGCTCGTCGCCCACACCCACTATTTCAGCGGAATGGGGCATGACGACACGCAACATTGGAATGTCTGCTGGCTCGACAACACCGAGGACCCCGACGGCACCCGTGAGAACCACGTCTATGACGACGGTCAGGACGCCACCTGCAACACTTGCGGCTACGAGCGTCACCTCCACACGTACACCGAGTGGGGCAAGAACGAGACGCAGCACTGGAAGCAGTGCCCGACCGATAAGGCGATCGACGAGAGCACGAAAGCAAATCACACCTTCGACCCCGACACGCACAAGTGCGAATGCGGCATGGAGCAGGTGGAGGAGTGCGACCATGAGGGCACGGTGACGTTCAGCTATTCCGCCGAGACGCGCCCCGAGCTCGTCACGACGGGCGGGACGATCAAGGGCACCTGCTCCAAGTGCGGCAAGGAAGTGGACGTTCCCTACGACGTCGGCGAAGCCGCCGAGGGCGTGAACAAGACAACAGCGCCCACCAAGCCGGTCATCTTCGAGAACGACAAGACCTACTACGTGACATGCGACGGTCTGACGAGTCAGGCATGGGGCCGTTTCTATCTCGGCTATGAGATCAAGGCGGCGGGCACGCTCACCATGAACGTCGACGTCCTGTACTATGCGGATGAGACCCGCATCCCCGGATTGAGGAATTTGGCGGTCAGTACGAAAAATCTCTCTTCCTTGTTCAACGTCACGGAATGGTCTACTAACAAGACGGACGTCATCATCTCGTCGGGTAAGTGGAAGCAGGAGGCGTGGAAGGACAGAATCGAGGTCGACGAACTCGATGAGGATAAGGCGAATTTCGAACCGCTCCACAGCTTGAAGATCACGTTCACGCAGGAGGATGTCGGCAAGTATTTGCACGTGGAGATCGGCACAATGAACACGGGCATCCTGCTCCATGTGAACTTCGCGCCCGCGGTCGCTTCCTCGGTCGCCCCGCAGGAAGTTGCCATGCTGCCCGAGAGAAAAGACTAAATTTAGTTCACGAAATTTGTCTTGACGACAAATTTCCGTGAGCGAACCGACGGCTTATACATCCCTTCTTCATTGAATTTGGTTTCCGCAGAGGAGACTCTGCGGAAACCCCCGTAAGGGGAGGGGAGAAACAACAAAACCCCGCGCGGCGGCATCATTCGATGCCGCCGCGCGCCCTTATTCTCAAAATAAAGGAAAAAGCAAAAACCACGCTTTTTGCTTTTTCACTGCATTTGCGCACCACGGTACGCACACTGTCCGATGAAACGAATAATCGGAGCCAAGTTCGTTAAACCGCCAACGCTAATTCGCTCGCGCGTATTTATTTTGCGAATGCAAAACAAATCGCGCGAAACTCTTAAATTTGTGCCTTAGGCGGAATTCACTTCCGCCGTGGGCGTCTCAATTTGCCGAACCCTTTCGGCTTATTGTCCGTTGAAACATCCAATCGGAGCCAAGCCAATTAAGGCATACACGCCCATTCGCTCGCGCGATTTGTTTTGCGCATGCAAAACAAATCGCGCGAAACTCTTAAATTTGTGCCTTAGGCGGAATTCACTTCCGCCGTGGGCGTCTCAATTTGCCGAACCCTTTCGGCTTACTGTCCGATGAAACATCTAATCGCAACGAGCCTATGAAGGCAGTAAAGTTCATTCGCTCGCGCGATTTGTTTTGCGCATGCAAAACAAATCGCGCGAAAAGCGAAGCTTATTTCTTTTTTCGAAGTGCAAAGTACAGCCAAACCGCGCATCCGCCCAGAGCGACGGCGTCGAGCGACACGATGAGCGGAATGTACCAGCGGAAGTTCATTTCGCGGGAGCCGGGAAGGACGGGCACGCCGTCCACTTTTCCGCTTTCGATCTTCTCGTTATAGATCTCCTGCGAGAGCAGGGCGTTCGTGTACGTATACACGACGTTCTTTGCCGCCCGCCTCAGTTCTCGCTTTATTTCGTTGGTTTGGAGCTCTGCGGGGAAGGCGAATTCTCCCGTGTCGTCCCAATGGTCCATCCACACGTCGCCGCCGCCGCGGAGCATGTGGTCGCCGCTCATGAAGTCGAAATAATCCGCATAGTCGGTGAGAACGGTGCCCTTGAAGCCCCATTCGCCGCGCACGAGTTCGCAAAGGAGCGCCTCGCTGCCGCCCGTCCAGACGGCGCCGATGCGTCCGTAGGAGGTCATCAGCCCGGTCGCCCCGCCCTCCTTGATGCAGATCTCGAAGGGACGGATATAGACCTCGCGGAGCGCCTGTTCGGTGATCCAGTTATACATGCCGTCGCGCCCCGATTCGCTCTCATAGAGGCAAAGATGTTTGAGATAGCTGTACACGCCGCAGTTCTTCGCCGCTTCCACGCTGCGCGCCGCCATGATTCCGGAAAGATAGGGGTCCTCCGAGTAATATTCGAAATTTCTGCCGCCGAAGGGGGAGCGGTGCAAGTTCATGGCGGGACCGTACCAACCGCGGATGCCCTTTGCCTGCGCCTCTCTGCCGACCGCAAGCCCCATGCTGTACGCAAGCTCGGTGTTGAAGCTCTGCGCGAGGACGACGGAGCTGAATCCCGTGGTGCCCTTTTCGGAATTGTCGAAGCTGCCGATCTGGTTGGGACCGTCGACTTCCTTGGTTTCTGGCTTTCCGATGGATCTTATCGCGCACGTTTGGAGATAACCGTGTAAAACGAGGTCTTGCAGCTCGGTGGGGGTGAGACGGTCGATGAGTTCTCTCCACAGGACATTGTTTTCGTAGTTCTCCTCGTCTGCGAACTGCCTGCCGTAGTCGGTGAGCACGACGACGCCGTTGACCGTCTCCGTGATCATTTCGCCGCCGCCCACGCTGTCCTGATAGGTCCGATCTTCGGGATGTTTGCTCATCCATTCCGCCGCCATCGCCTCCGAGAAGGTGTTGCGCGCCCTGATTTCATCGGTCATGGCGCGGTCGGCGGGTCTTTCGAGCGGGAAGTCCGCAAAGCCGTTGCCGCGGGTAAGATAGCGGATGGCCGCGCTGCCGTCGGAGTTGCCGTCGATGGCAACGCCGTCCGTCGTGTGTTCGCCCGTGAAGCGGTTTTCGACCTCCGCGCGCGTCTCGGGGTCGTCGAGACGGGTCGTCTGCGCGAAGCGGAAGGTGCGCGCCGCATTGGCGTCGAGACGGGCGTGTTCGCCGTCGGATGCGAGGGTGTGCGCGTCGGTGCGCAGCGAAAGCGTGTACTCTCCGCCTTCGAGCACGTAGCCGGGCTCCTCGACGGCAAGTCCCAAATAGTCGTACGACTTCATGTCCGAGACCTTGACGGTCAGGGTGACCGTTTCACTGCTGAAAATGCCCTTTTCCTCGTTCTCTTCGCCCTGCGGGACGAGAACGTTCTGCGTTTTGGCGAACGCAATGAGGTTGACGTCGGACTTTTCCACGCCGCTCCCGGTGTAGGGAGGGGTGTAGAAGAGCTCTACGACGTCCTGCCCCGGGAAATTGCCGACGTTGGTGACGTTGACCTCAAAGGTGATGACGTCTCCGGATTTGATCTCCTGTTCGTCGGCGGCGGGCTCCCCGTTGATCTTGACGGAGATGACCTTCCACGCAAAATCGGTGTAGGAAAGCCCGAATCCGAAGGGAAATTGCACGACTTCGTCATATCCCGATACGTGGAAATTGGTCTCGGCGAAGTCGCCCGACCAAAAACCCTCCCGGTCGGCGGTCTCGTACCACTTGTAGCCGACATAGATGTTTTCGAGATAGTCGGTATAGGCGACGCCCGAATAGTTGACGTTCGAACTGCCGTTCAAGTGCTCGGTGCCGGTCGGATAGAGCCCGTCTGCGTTGGTATAGAAGTTGGTGGTGTCGTCGCCCTGTCCGCCCGCTCCCTTGATGCCGGAACCCACGGTGGCGTAGGTGGGCGAGGTGCGGAGGTCGTATGCCCACGTGTCCGCCGTCCGCCCGGAGGGGGAGACCGGCTCGCCCTCGGCATCTTCGCCGTAGAGAAGGGCGGGGATGGCGTTCGCGCCCGAGGTGCCCGTCGTCATGACGAGCAGGCAGGCGTCGAGCCCGGGGATGGTTTCGAGAAAGCCGAGCTCCATGACGTTCGTCGAATTGATGAGCACGATGACGTTTTCGAATTCGGAACCCGCAAACCGGAGGAGCTCTTCCTCTTCGGCGGAAATTTCGAGATAGGTCCTCCCGCTGTCCGTGTCCGCCCTGTATTTATATTGTTTCTTGGGAGAATCGTTGCTCTCGCCCGAAACTCTGCCGAGGACGACGAGCGCGGTCCGGGAGTAGGCGATCGCGCCCTCCTTGATCTCCTGCGTCAGGGCAGGCTCGTAGAGCATGCTGAACTCATAGTTGAAGCTGTGCAGCGTGCCGAGCCCGCCGCCCACCGACTGCTGCGTGCTCACTTCCCCGAAGGGGTCCGCGTGGTCGCGGCGCTGCTTGTAGTCCGTATAGAAGTCGCGGAGCGCGCGGTTGTATTCGACGCCGTACGCTTCGAGGGCGTCATAGAAGTCGTAAAGTTGGGTCTGCGTGTCGTCGTCCCGCGTCCGCGTTCCCTCGACTCTGCCCGAGCCCGAGCCGCCGTACACCCAATCGACGGAGGACCAGCCGAACACGTTGAGCTTCGTCACGGACCTGTCGAGGGGAAGCACGGCGCGGCTTTCGCCCTCGTTCTTCTCGTTGCGCACGAGCACGGTGCCCTCCCTCTGAATCTGGTCGAGCAGTTCCGCACCCGCGGCGCGCGCCTTCGAGGTCTCCTCGGTGTCCTTGTACCCGATGAGATAGTCGTCGATCAGACCGTGCAGGGCGCCGACGGCGACGGTGAGTGCCAAAAAAATCGCCACGATGACTGCGCTCACAGATATCGCGGCGATTCCCGATCTTTTGAGTTTCATAAATTCCCCCCAAGCTTTCGAAATCGGCATGCGGGACAGAAAAGCTCATTTTCTTCTATCCCGCAATTATGATACCCCGAAAACAGAGCGCGCGCAAGACGCAAAAATTTCATTCCGTGTAAAAAACTATCCCAATGGCAATAATCGTATATTCTCAAAACATCGCGCTCAAAAAACATAATATGAATAAAATCATCAAAAAATAAAATGTTTTTTTCACAAATAAATTGACAGCACCGTATCATTATGATATAATAAACATATGGGGGTCCGCTGTCCCCCGCGGAGGAAGGGAATGAGCAAAAAATATTTTGAGATTTTCGGAACGTTTGCCCGTGCGCGGATTTTTGCGGCGGGCGGTATTGCCGTGCGGAGCGGGGAGGTGGCGCTATGAAGGTCGAAGCGTTCGTCGAGAGCACTTTTCTCGCCATGCTGAAACAAAAACCGGTGAGTCAGATCTATGTCGCGAAGATCATCGAGGAAGTCGGCATCTGCAAGGGGACTTTCTACAAATATTATTGCGACAAATACGATCTGCTGCGGAAATGCTTCCAGAAAACGTACTACAAACAGGCGGCTTCCGCGGGGACGCTCGATGAATTTCTCGGCGTTGTGCTGCCCGCGTTCCGCCGCACGCCGAAGGTCGTGCTCCACGCCATGACGGAGAGCGACCCCGATTCGATGTTCCGCTTCCATTCCAAGCTGGTCTACGATTTCCTCGTCTTGGAGAGGGGTGCCGCCGCCGAGGAGGAGCGAATCCGCTATGCCATGCACTTCTATGCCGACGGCATCACGCGGATGACCGCGGAGTGGCTCGCTTCGCCCCAGCCCGCGACGGCGGAGGAGCTCATCGAGACCGTTCACGACATGCGACCGCGGATTTTATGCATGTGAAATGCAGTTTATGCCGTTAAAATGTCGTTTTACGCAATATCTCTTTTTTTCTTGACCGATTCATGCTACAATAAGACAAATCTTAACAGGAGCCCGCTATGAACAAACAGGACATAATATCCCGCATGACCTTGCGGCAAAAAGCCGATTTTCTGACGGGGGGCGCGTTCTTCAAGACGCGCGCCTATCCCGAACTCGGCATCCGCGATATGTATCTCTCGGACGGACCCCACGGTCTGCGCAAACAGGCAGCTGCCGCCGACCATCTCGGGCTGCACAAGAGCATCCCCTCCACGTGTTTCCCCACGGCGTCCATCATGGCGTGCAGCTGGGACGAGGAACTCGGCGAGCGGGTGGGCGCCGCCCTCGGCAGGGAGAGCGCTTCCATCGACGTCGATATGCTCCTCGGTCCCGGGCTCAATATCAAGCGCAGCCCGCTCTGCGGAAGGAACTTCGAATACTTCTCCGAGGACCCGCTGCTCGCGGGCAAGATGGCGGCTGCCTATGTGCGCGGCATCCAGTCGCAGCATGTGCATGCCTGCGTCAAGCACTTTGCCGTCAACAGCCGCGAATACCGCAGGATGACTTCCGATTCCGTCGTCGACGAGAGGACGCTGCGGGAGATCTATCTCACGGGGTTCGAGATCGCCGTCAAAGAGGGCGGCACCAATGCCGTGATGAGCTCGTATAACCGCATCAACGGCATCTATGCCAACGAAAATCATCATCTGCTTGTCGATATCCTCCGCAAAGATTGGGGATTCCGCGGCGCCGTCGTCACCGACTGGGCGGGCTGCAACAGCCGCGTCGAGGGTCTGAAATGCGGCAACGAGCTGGAAATGCCTCCCTGCCGCTACGGCGCGGACGACCTCTTCAAGGCGGTCGAAGCGGGGGAGATTCCCGAGAGCCTGCTCGACGAGAGCATCTTCCGCCTGTTGGAGCTCATCGAGTTCGCGGACGAAAAGGAGAAATTCCCCGCGGAGCTCGACAGCCCCGCGCGGACGGCTCTCCTCGAAGAAAACGACAAACTTGCGCGCGAGAGCGCGGCAAAGAGCATCGTCCTGCTCGAAAACGACGGGACGCTCCCGCTCTCCAAGGGAACAAAGGTGGCGATCGTGGGCGACTATGCCTTCAATCCCCGCTATCAGGGGGCGGGTTCCTCCATCGTCAATCCCTCCAAAGACCCCGCCAAGGGCGAGTTCCCGACGGCGGCATCTTCCATCCGCGCGATCGGCGCGAAAGTCGTCGCCGAGGAGAGGGGATTCGACCGCTTCGGCAAGAAGAACAAAAAAATGCACGCCGCCGCCCTCGAAGCGGCGACCAAGGCGGATGCCGTCCTCTTCTTTGCGGGGCTCGACGAGTTCTCCGAGGCGGAGGGCATCGACCGCGAGCATCTCTTTGTCCATGAAAATCAGAAGTCGCTCTTCAAGGCGCTCCTGCAAACGGGGAAGAAGGTCGTCGTCGTGCTCTCCTGCGGCTCCGTCGTCGAGACGGAATGGTTGGAGGGCGCCGCAGCCGTCGTCTATGCGGGACTCTCCGGGCAGGCGGGCGCGCCTGCGATCGCGGACATCCTGTTCGGCGAAGTCAACCCCTCCGGGAAGCTCGCCGAGACTTGGGTTTGGGAATATGAGGACGAACCCACCTCCCGCCCCGCATATTTTCCGGGCGGCAGGGACAAAGTGGAATACAGGGAGGGATTGTTCGTCGGTTACCGCTATTTCTCGACGGTCGGCGTCCGACCGAAGTATCCCTTCGGCTACGGTTTGAGTTATACGACGTTCGCCTACTCCGGGATCGAGGCGACGGGCGAGGGGGTCTCCTTCGTCGTCACCAATACGGGCAGCGTCGGAGGCGACGAGATCGCGCAGGTCTATCTGTCCAAGCCCGAATCCGCCGTCATCCGTCCCGCGCTCGAACTCAAAGGCTTCGCCCGCATCCATTTGGAGCCCGGCGAGAGCAAGAAAGTGACCGTCCCCTTCGGGGAGCGCACCTTTGCGTTCTTCCACGCCGCCTCGGGCAGCTGGAAAACGGAGGGCGGCAAGTACATCGTCAAAGTGGGCGCGTCCTCCGAGGACGTGCGCCTCGAAGCGACCGTCGAGGTGACGGGCGAGACCTTCGAAAACGAGAGGGAAAAATTCCCCTCCTATGCGAGCGGGCACATCAAGGATGTTCCCGACGAGGAGTTCTATGCGCTCCTCGGCTATGTCCCCGAACAGGAGGAAGAGGGCAAGAAGCGCGTTCCCGTGCATGAAAACACCACGGTGGAAGAGCTGCGCCGCGCGCCCGGCTGGTTCGGCAGGCTGTTCTCGTGGGCGATCTGCAAGGTCGCCATCGGCTTCTTCAAGATGACGGGCAACAAGGCGATGCTCAACACCCTCATCATGGGCATGGTGCATCAGCCCATCCGCGGCATGGCGAAGTTCACGGGCATGACGCGCAAGCGCATGGAGGGACTCATCACCATGTGCAACGGGCACTTCTTCAAGGGCGTGGGCATGTTTTTCGGAAGAGAGAAGCCCGAAAAGACGGAAACGAAATGACCGGACATCGCCGAAGCGTGCTTCGGCGATGGATGTAAGGACAATGACGGCAACTCCCCTGAAACTCAAAAGACTGCGAAATACCCGCGACCTCGGCGGGATGCGCACCGCGGACGGCAGGACGGTCGCAAGCGGAAAGCTTCTCCGCAGCGGAAAGCTCTCCAAACTCCCCAAGCGCTCCGTGGAGGGGCTTTTGGCGCTGGGACTCACCACCGTCGTCGACCTGCGCATCCGGAGCGAGCGCGAAGCCTCCCCCGATACGGTCATCGAGGGGGTGCGTACCGTCTGCATTCCCTTCCTTGCGACGCCGCTGCCCACGGACGGCGACGTGCGCGCCATCTCCCAACGCGAATATGCGCGCGCCAAAAAAGAGGGGGAGCGCATCAAAAAGGAATTCGGCAGCCTCGACAACTACATGATCGAGACCTACCGCGATCTGCTCTTCCGGGCGGATTCGCAGGAGGGGCTCAAAAAGTTTTTGCGGCTCGTCGAGGAGGAAGAGGGGTGCATCCTCTGGCACTGCGCGAGCGGGAAGGACAGGACGGGAATCTGCGCGATGCTCGTCGAATCCCTCCTCGGCGTGGACGAAAAGAGCATCCTCGATGATTACATGATGTCGAAGCGCATCTGGCGGGCGCGCTATTTCGTGAATCGCGCCGTCATCGCCGTGGGACCCATCCCCATGAGCCTGAAACGCGCGCTGTTCGGCTTCATGCGGCTCAAACGCAAATATCTTCTGACCGTCATCGAGGATATGAAGCAAACGTACGGCTCCGTCATCGGCTACTGCAAGGACGCGCTCGGCGTGACGGATGAGAGCATCCGCCGTCTCCGGGAAAAATACCTGCTATGAAATACATCACGTTCACTGTTCCCTGCTACAATTCGGAGAGCTATCTGCGCAAGTGCGTGGACAGCCTGCTTTTGGGCGGCGAGGACGTGGAGATCGTCATCGTCAACGACGGTTCGACCGATTCCACGCTCGCGATCGCCCGCGGCTATGAGGCGCGCTATCCGGGCATCGTCCGCGTCGTGGACAAGCCCAACGGAGGGCACGGCTCGGGCGTCAATGCGGGGCTCGCCATTGCCGCGGGGCTGTATTACAAAGTGGTCGACTCCGACGACTGGGTGGACGCGTCTGCTTATTCGAAATTGCTCGAAATAATCAAAAAACATGAGATTTCTGGCGAATTTCCTCGGCTTTATGTCGTAAATTACGTCTACGAGCACGTCGCGGACAACACCCGCCATGTGTGCGATTATGCGGAGAACTTCCCCGAAAATTCCGTTGTCGGCTGGGAGAAAGTAAAGCCCTTCCGCTATTCGCACATGCTGCTCATGCATTCTCTCGTGTTCCGCACGGACGCCCTCCGCGAGAGCGGGCTCGTCCTGCCCGAGCACACATTCTATGTGGACGACATCTTCTCGTATGTTCCGCTGCCCTATGCCGACACGGTCTGCTATCTCAACGTCGACTTTTACCGCTACTTTATCGGCAGAGCAGACCAGAGCGTCAACATCTCCAACATGGTCGCCCGCTACGAGCAGCAGATCCGCGTCATGCTTGCCATGACCGACCGCTGGACGTATGCGGACATCAAGTCGCAAGTCAAGGGGCTCCGCCGCTACATGTTCCACGCGCTCGACAACTACCTCGTGACGACGCTTCTCTTCGTGTGCGCGCAGGACTCGCCCGAGCGCTGCGAAGCCTATCGGCAGATGTGGGCGCACATCCGTGCGCGGGACGAAAAGCTCTACCGCAAACTGCGCCGCGGGTATGCCGCCGCCGTGTTGGGGCTGCCTTGGAAGCTGCGCGGCAGGATTCTCGTGCGGGGATACCGAATTCTTTGCAGAAAGATCAAACTGGGCTGAACGCCCGAAAGGGGGAAAGCTTCCGCGCCCATGCGCGGAGAGAAAGAGAGCGAACTCGGATGAAATACGATTTTCTCATCGTAGGCGCGGGGCTGTTTGGCGCCGTGTTTGCGCATGAAGCGGCAAAAAAGGGCAAAAAATGCCTCGTCGTCGAGCGCCGCGGGCACATCGGCGGCAATATTTATACCGAGAAGATCGAGGGCGTGACCGTCCACAAATACGGCGCGCACATTTTTCATACCAAAAACGAGCGGGTGTGGGAATACGTCAATTCCTTCGCGAAATTCAACCGTTTTACCAATTCGCCCGTCGCGTTCTATCACGGGCAGGTGTATAATCTGCCCTTCAACATGAATACGTTCTCGCGCATGTGGGGCGTGCGCACGCCCGCAGAGGCGCAGAAGATCATCGGGGAGCAGATCAAACAGGCGAAGATCGGGGAGCCCAAAAACCTCGAAGAGCAGGCGATTCGCATGGTCGGCACGGATATTTACTCGATTCTCGTCAAAGAGTACACCGAAAAGCAGTGGGGCAGACCGTGTACCGAACTCCCGCCCTTCATCATCCGCCGCCTGCCCGTGCGCTTCACCTACGACAACAACTACTTTTCCGACCCCCATCAGGGCATTCCCGAGGGAGGATATACTCCCATCGTCGAAAAATTGCTTGAAAACGCGGATGTGCGCCTCGGCTGCGATTTCCTCAAAGAGCGCAGGCTCGAGGCTTGCGCGGAGAAGGTCGTCTACACGGGTCCGTGCGACGCGCTCTTCGGCTTCTCCCTCGGCAAACTCGAATACCGCACCCTCGAATTCCGCACGAGGGTCGAGGATTGCGAGAATTATCAGGGCAATGCCGTCGTCAACTACACCTCCCATGAGGTCGCGTTCACCCGCGTCATCGAGCACAAGCACTTCGAATTCGGCACGCAGAAAAAGACCGTCGTCACCGAGGAGTATCCCAAGCGGTGGGAGGACGGCGACGAGCCGTATTATGCCGTCAACACCCGCGAAAACGATGCGCTGGCGGCACGGTACGCGGCGATGGCGCGCGAGAGGGGGTATCTGCTCGGCGGACGGCTCGCCGATTACCGCTACTACGATATGGACGCCGTTATCGCGAATGCCCTCGACCTCGCGGACAAGATCTTATAATTTCATACATTTCCGAAGCCTCCGTTCCCCGCGTTCGTGCGGGCGGTTGTCATGCGTCGCGCGTTTTGCATAAAATAAAGTGACGGCTGATGCCGAGGATCTTACTACGGAGGTTTTATCATGTCTTGCAATCAGAACTGCGGATGCAACCGGGGATGCTCGCTTGTCAACAATCTTCAAAACGCCCTCAACAATCTGTTCCCCACCCCCTGCAACAACTGCGGACGGGGCTGCGGCTGTAACAACGGAGGGAGCGGTTGCGGGTGCAACGGCGGCAACAACGGGTGCGGCTGTAACGGCGGCAACAACGGGTGCGGCGGCAACAACGGAGGAAGCGGCTGCGGGTGTGGCTGTAACGGCAATGCCAACACTGCCAATATCCTGAACAATCCGACGCTCGTCAACCTGTTCGGCACGGGCGGCGGGAACGGCTGCGGGAACGGCTGCGGGTGCGGGTGCGGCTCGAACGCCAATCTTTCCGCCCTGACCGCATGCGGCTGCCAGTGCTATGACGACTATTACGCACAACAGTACGCGCTCTTCCCTTACAATACGGTTTCGAATACTTGCTGTTGCTTTTGAGCGCAGCGGAGCGCGCCGCCTTCGGGCGGCGCGCTCTTTTTTCGCCCTTTCTTTGCAAAACCCGCGGGAAAAACTTGCATTCGGTCGTCGGGAATGGTATAATATCCGTCGGAACTTACCTTTTTCGGGGCGCGTCATGACAAATCCAAACACCAAAAAACCCTTCAAAAAACCGACCAAGCGTCAGGTGGAAAAATTCATCCTCAACAGCCTCATCATCGTATTCGGCAACTTTATCGCGGCGTTCGCGGCGGAGATCTTCATCGTCCCGCTCGGCTTCACGATGGGGGGGACGACGGGCATCGGCATCCTCGTGCGCAACCTCATCCCCGAGGACGCCGTTTGGCGGGAATGGGCGGTGAACATCACCGTGTACGCGATGAATTTCATCCTGTTTGTCATCGGCGTCATCTTTTTGGGCAAGAAATTCGCCGCGGGCACGCTGGCGGGGACCGTTCTGTATCCCGCGTTCATGACGGTCATGGTGCTCGTGAACAACGCGTATGCGGCGAGCAATCCCGAGGGGCTCACGATCGGGGAATCGCTCGGGAATCCCCTTCTTTCCGCCATCATGGGCGGTCTATTGTTCGGGCTCGGCATCGGAATCGTCGTGAGGGTGGGGGCGTCCACGGGCGGCACCGATATTCCGCCCCTCATCTTCCAGAAGTACTTCAATACGCCCGTCTCCGTGAGCCTTTGGCTCATCGACGGTTTCATCATCCTTCTGCAATTCGTCGCCTGCGCCACCATTCCCATCGGGACGCTTCTGCCCAACATCTTCTACGGAATCCTCATCACGCTCCTCACGTCCGTCTCCATCGACAAGGTCTCGCCCATCGGCATGCGCCGCACACAGGTCAAGATCATCTCCAACCACTATCTCGAGATCCGCGACATGATTCTCACCAAAATAGACCGCGGCGTCACCGTGCTCTACGGGCAGACGGGCTATCTCAAAGAGGATTGCCACATGCTGCTCACCGTCATTTCGCACCGGCAGCTCGTCCGTCTCAAAGCCGAGGTCGAAAAGATCGACCCCGAGGCGTTCATGACGGTCTCCGTCGTCTCGGAGGTGCGCGGGCGCGGCTTCCATTCGGACGGCGTGGATTTTCTCATTCCCGAGGAAGAAGGCAAGAAAACCGTGCAAAAGGAGGGAGAGGGGCATGAAAACGATTGAGAGCTTCCTCGTCGACCACGAAAAACTTCTGCCCGGGCTGTACGTCTCGCGCAGGGACGGAGACGGGCAGATCACGACCTTCGACCTCCGCTTCACCGCGCCCAACCGCGAGGAGCCGATGAACATGTCCGCCGTGCATACGATCGAGCACATCGGCGCAACCTTTTTGCGCAATTCCGCCCGCGCGGACGAGGTCGTCTACTTCGGACCGATGGGTTGCCGGACGGGGTTCTACCTCGTGATGTTGGGAAGGCTCGACCCCGTGGACGTCTATGAACTTGTGACGGCGATGTGCGCCTATATTGCAAGTTTTTGCGGCGAGATCCCGGGCGCGACGCCCAAAGAGTGCGGCAATTATTCCGACCAAAACCTGCCGCTCGCAAACAAGTACGCCGCAAAGTATCTGCGCGAACTTCAAGAAAAACGGTTTTCCTATCCCGGACAATAAAATGCGGCGCGCGGGCAGTCTGCCCGCGCGCCGCGTCCCACAATTCGAACTATTTCCGGTAGATATTTCCCCCGTGCGCGTCCATGGCGACGACAAGGGGGAATTTTTCGATTTCAAGGCGGTAGACGCCCTCTGCGAGCAGATCGGGATAGGCGACGAGTTCGCTCGAACGGACGGCATTCCCATAGAGCGCGCCCGCACCGCCGATAGCGGCAAAGTACACCGCGCCGAACCGTTGGAGCGCGCGGGCGACCTCTTCGCTCATCTCGCCCTTGCCGATCATGCCCCCCAGCCCCAAAGAGAGCAGACGGGGCGCAAAGACGTTCATGCGCGCGGAGGTCGTGGGACCCACGCTTCCCGACGTCTTTCCCTTGGGAACGGGGCAGGGACCCGCATAGTAGATGAAGGCGCCTTCGAGCGGAAACGGGGGTACCATGTCCGCGTCAAGCGCTTCGAAAATGCGTCTGTGCGCACAGTCGCGGGCGGTGTAGACCGTCCCCGAAAGCGTCACGCAGTCCCCCGCGAGGAGCAAGAGCCGCTGCTCTTTCGTCAGCGGAAGGGTGAGATCAAGCATCAGAGCACCTCCTTTGCGCAGCGGACGCAGTGGCATTGGATGTTGACGGCGACGGGCAGCCCCGCGATGTGGGTGGGGGCGAGCTCGCAGGCGACGGAGAGCGCCGTCGTCCTCCCGCCGAAGCCCTGCGGTCCGATTCCGAGCGCGTTGATCTTTTCGAGCGCCTCCTCCTCGATGGAGGCGACGTCCGCACGGGGATGGCGGGAGCCGATCTCCCGCGTCAGCGCCTTTTTCGCAAGGTAGGCGCAGCCGTCGAAGGAGCCGCCGATGCCCACGCCGACGACGACGGGCGGACAGGGGCGCGACCCCGCGAGCCGCACGGTCCCGACAATGGATTCGACGATGCCTTTTCTGCCCTCTGCGGGGGTGAGCATGAAAATTTTAGACATATTTTCACTGCCGAAGCCCTTGGGAAGCAGGCAGATCTCCACGCGGTCGCCCGCGCAGAGTTCGATGTGGATATGGGCGGGCGTGTTGTCGCCCGTGTTCAGACGGGTGAGGGGGTCGCAGATGCTCTTGCGGAGGTCGTCGCGGTACGCCCGCCGCACGCCTTCGTTGACGGCGGCGGTGAGGTCGCCCTCGAAATGCACCTCCCGCCCCACGGTGAAAAGCACGCAACACATCCCCGTGTCCTGGCAGACGGGGAGCTCTTCGCGCTGTGCGATCTTTTCGTTTTCGAGGACGGTTTCGAGCGCGAACCTTGCCGCACCGTCCTCGCGCTCTTTTGCGCTCTTTAAGGCGGCTCTGCAAGCATCCGTGAGCGAAAAATTCGCCCGCCGCGCAAGACGGAACACCGCCTCTTCGATTT
This sequence comes from uncultured Clostridia bacterium, assembly GCA_947625385.1. Lineage (GTDB taxonomy): Bacteria > Bacillota > Clostridia > Christensenellales > Borkfalkiaceae > Gallimonas. The sequence continues at coordinate 3,167 of CANQOB010000029.1, read as the reverse complement.
GTTTGACGTCTACTGTTCTCATAGCTTCATTATAGAAAGTATTTTGCGAAAAAGCAAGGATTTCGTTTGGACTTTTCGGAAAAATCCTGTATAATACTCGTATGGATGAACAAACGGAGCGTCCTCTGCTGCTGAAAGAGGCGGGTTTCAACTTTTCGCTTGCGATACTTCTGTATCTCGTGGTATCCTCGGTCGCGCTCATGATCGCGGGAGCCGTGATCGGCGCGGGCGCGTCGCAGAGCGATCTCTATAAATATTTTTCCTATCTCTTCCCGCAGCTCTGCTTCGGCGCGGCAAGTCTTATCTATTTCCGCCGCAAAAAGGGGATTTCTCCGCGCGAGGTCTATTCCCCCTGCAAGTGGTACTATATCGTCATCGCGCTCCTGCTCGCCTTCGGACTGTTCTCTCTCTCGTGGCTCAACCAACTGTTTGTAGAGCAACTCGCAAAGCTCGGCTATGTGCCGAGCGGGATGAGAGCGGATGAAGCGGGCGATCTCATCGACCCCGTTCCCACGCTCACGGGCTGGAATTTGCTGCCCGCCATTCTCGTCATCGCGCTTCTTCCCGCCCTGTTCGAGGAGACGCTCTTCCGCGGGATTCAGGTGCGCAGCATGCAGCGGCAGGGCTGGGGGCTCGCCGCCGTCGTGCTCATCTCGGGCGCGCTTTTTTCGCTCTTCCACGGCAATCCCGAGCAGACGCTCTACCAATTCGCCTGCGGATGCGCGTATGCCTTGCTCGCGTCCCGCAGCGGGAGCGTGTTTCCCACCATGGTCGCCCATTTCGCCAACAATGCGGCGATTTTGGCGCTCGGCAGCGCGGGATACGGCGACATCCCCGCCGAAGCGCAGCTCCCCGTCTATCTGACGGCGGGAATCGTGCTCGTCGGCGTGCTCGTCTTTTTGGTGTTTTTCGCGAAAGGCGGCGCGCAGGGCAAGGGCGTGCGCGGGGGAAAGACGTACTTTCTCTACGCCGCGATCGGCATCGCGGTGTGCGCGGCGCTCTGGATATTCTCTCTGGTGACGGGGTTCCTGCAATGATCAAAGTGCGGTTCGTCTGCGTCGGAAAATTGAAGGAAGAGTATCTCAGGGCGGGCTGTGCGGAGTATGAGAAGCGCCTCTTGCGCTTTTGCCGACCCGAGACTGTCGAGATCGCCGAAAAACCCACCCTTCGGGAGGAGGGAGAGGATATTCTCCGCGCTCTGCGCGGGCATGTCGTCGTGCTGACGCCCGAGGGAGAGCGGCTGACTTCGGAGGAGTTTGCCGCGGACATCCGAAAGGTCGTCGACCGCGGCGAGGAACTGACCTTCGTCATCGGCTCTTCCAACGGGCTCTCCGCCGCCGTCAAAGCCGCCGCGAACGAGAGAATCTCCTTTTCCGCCATGACGATGCCGCACCAACTTTTTCGGCTCGTCCTGTTCGAACAGGTCTATCGGGCGTTCACCATTTTGGGAGGCGTAAAGTATCACAAATAGGCATGTTCCGTCCGCGGAAAGCATACAATAGCGGAATGAACGTGTACGAACAGATCTCTGCCTTTTACGGGAATTACCGCGGCGAAAAAACGGTTTTCGGCAAGAGCGTCGAGGGACGCGACCTGTATGCCTTTCATATCGGAAGCAGTTCGGGCGCGCAGATTCTCTCGCAGTACGCCATCCACGCGCGCGAATGGGTCACCGCGCTCCTTTCCCTCTATCACATTCGAAGAGGGCTTCCGAAGGGCGGGGCTTGGGTCATCCCTCTCATGAATCCCGACGGCGCCGTCCTCTGCCAAGCGGGCGAAAAGCCGCAGGAGCGCCTCGTCTCGCTGAACGGGGGAGAGGATTTCTCCCTCTGGAAGGCGAACGCACGCGCCGTCGATCTGAACGTCAATTTCGATGCGCGCTGGGGCACGGGCGCAAGCAACCTCAAACGCCCCGCTCCCGCGAACTATATCGGCGTCTGTCCCCATTCGGAGCCGGAAGTGCGCGCGCTCGTTTCCTTCACCCTCCAGATCCGCCCCGCCGCCACGGTGAGCTGGCACACAAAGGGAGAGGAGATCTATTGGGAATTTCATCAGTCCCGCAAACAGAGACGGCGGGACAGGGCGCTCGCCGCAGTTCTTGCCGAGAGCACGGGCTATCCGCTCGTCACGGTCAAAAATTCCGCGGGCGGCTACAAGGATTGGTGCATCGAGAAGCTGAAGATTCCCGCCTTCACGGTGGAGGTCGGCAGCGACGCGCTCTCCCATCCGTTGGGGAAAACCGCGCTCCCCGAGATCGTCGGACGGACGTTGGACGCGCTCGTCGACCTCGGCGGCGCGCTGTAAGAGGAAGATATGCAGGAGAAGTTCATGCGCGAGGCGCTCCGCCTCGCCGAAAAAGCAAGATCGCTCGGGGAGGTCCCGATCGGCGCAGTGGTCGTCGTGGGGGAGAAGATCGTGGGGAGAGGATACAATCTCCGCACGAAGTTGCAGCTTGCCACCCAGCACGCCGAGATTCGCGCCATCGACCGCGCCTGCAAAAAACTCGGCTCATGGCGGTTGGAGGGCGCAGAGATCTATGTGACGCTCGAACCCTGCCCGATGTGCATGGGCGCCATTCTCAACGCGCGCATCGAGAGAGTGTATTTCGGCGCCTACGAGCAGAAGGGCAGAAGCCTCACTGCGGAGCTTGCGAACGCAAATCTTCTCAACCACAAAGTGGAAGTGCAAGGGGGCGTCATGGAAGAGGAGTGCGCGAAACTCATCACCGCATTCTTTTCGGACATGCGCGCGCGGGAGAAGAAAAAGTAATATTTCGCTTGATTTGTTTTGTTTCGGCGAAAATCTTTGCTGCGCAAATATTTTCGTCGAGCGAATAGGCGGTTGCGCCTTCATAGGCTTGGCTCCGATTATTCGTTTCAACGGACAGTGTGCGTCCCGTGGGGCGCATATAGGGTGAAAAAGCAAAAAGTGTGATTTTTGCTTTTTCCTTAAAATTTAGAATTTAGGCGCGCGGCGGCTTCGAGAGAAGCCGCCGCGCGCTTTTCCTTTCGGCGAAAGCTCTTTGTGGAAAAGCTTTTCGCCGAAAATTTCTTATAAAATAGGGCGCGCGAAAGAAATTTTCGTGCGTCAGAAAAAATTTTTCGAAAATTTTTAGATTTTATCAAAAAAACACTTGACAAGCAGGGGGGGGTGGTATAATAGAATAT
>CANQOB010000028.1 GCA_947625385.1 uncultured Clostridia bacterium | reverse complement strand
GAACTCTGCGGAAACCCCCGTAAGGGAGGGGATAAACAATTTAGCAAAAATATCGCAAGAACCCCGCGCGGCGGCATCATTCGATGCCGCCGCGCGCCCTTACTCTAAAATAACGGAAAAAGCAAAAACCACGCTTTTTGCTTTTTCACAGCATTTGCGCACCACGGTACGCACACTGTCCGATGAAACATCCAATCGGAGCCAAACCTATTGAGGCATAAACGCTTATTCGCTCGAACGATTTCTTTGCGCAGAAAAGAAATCGTTCGAAATATTTGTCTCTCCCGTCAGCAAATTGCGGGAGAAGAGCGTTTTCGGGAGCGGCGCGTTTGACATTGCCGCGTCAAAGAAAGCGGAAATACAGGTCGCGGATTCGCGGGTCGCGGCGAGAAAGAGCTTGTCCGCGTCGCCGCCTTTCCCGAGGGAGAGCGCCGAAAACCGTTCGCCGCCGAGCACCGCCGGGTCGGGGCGTTCGCGGGGGTAGAGGTCGCCCAGTCCGAACGTGCTGAGCGGGCGCCGCTTCTTGTGAAAGTGGGTGAGGTACAGCCAAAAAAGCCTCATCATGCGGCGGAAGGGGCGGGGGGAGAGCTCCTTTCCGACCGCCTTTGCGCAGGCTTGCAGATACGGGAACAGAATCTTTTCCCGCACGATCTCCTTCCCATGGAAAGAATAGGCGTAGCCGTAGGGCGTCCGTCCCGTCAGGGCGCGCAGAAAGTACACGTCCCAATCGTTTTCGATGCGCTGGTGACGGTATCGCGGATTGCCGTTTTCCCGAAGAAAATTATAGACAAAGGGGTGGAAAACGGTGTCCGCGGCGAGGTGCGAGCAAAACCCGAGCGCATAGGCAAGGCAGCATTCGCGCGCCCTTCCCTCCGCGGGGAGGAGATTCATGAGCGCAGAGAACCATTCATACACCTTCTGCGTGTGTAAAAACCGACCGAAGTTATGTTTGCGCGAGAGCAGGGGACGGTAGAAAAAAAAGAGATCGGGACCCTGCGCGCCGAGAAAGTAATAGTCCGGTGCGCAAGAGATCGCATTTTTTGCGCCCGCGGGGAGCAGTTCTTCGGATTCCCGCGCGATGAGTTCATGGGTGATGCTCGACGGCATGATCGGTTCCCTCTTGCGGATTTTTCAAAATGATCGCCATTTTTCGGTGATTTTATACGCCCCGCGTTGCACGCAACGCGGGGCGCAGAAGATTTGAAAAGTATAATTCGGGGGGAAGCCTCATCGCTCCCCGAAGATCGTCGTCCCGAGCCGCACCATATTCGCGCCGTGGCGGACGCACAGGCGGAAGTCGCCGCTCATCCCCATGGAGAGATAGGATACGGTTTCGTCCGTCTTGCGCGCTTTCTCAAAGAGCGCGCGCATTCTGTCGGCGAGGGACGAGAGCAGCTGTTCGTCGTCCGAGAGGGGGAGCATTGCCATGAACCCGCGGATGCGAATCCCGCCGAGCTCTTTGAGACGGAGGTATGCCCGCATGCCCTCCTCGAAAGGATAGCCGCCCTTACTATCTTCGTTGCCGATGTTGATCTGGATGAGGACATCCTGCACGCATCCGAGCGCATTTGCGCGGCGCGCGATCGCCTCGGCGAGCTCGTCGCGGTCGACGGAATGGATGAGCGCGCAGTTCCCCACGAGATATTTCACCTTGTTCGTCTGCAAATGTCCGATGAAATGCAGCGTTGCGCCGTGAATTTTTCCCGCCTTGGCGCAAAATTCCTGCACGCGGTTCTCGCCCACGTCGCGAATTCCCGCATCGACGGCGCGCCCGATCTCTTCCGGCGTCCTCGTCTTGGTGGCGGCAACGAGGACGACCGGTTCGCCGAAGGGATTGCCCGCGGCAAGTTCCGAAAGCAGTGCATGTACGCGATCTTCGATCATGTTGATTTCCTCATACTCAGATAGATCATGAGCACGGCGATGTCCGCGGGGGAGACCCCCGAGATACGCCCGGCCTGTCCGAAATTGACGGGACGGATGCGGGCAAGCTTTTCCCGCGCTTCCAGCCGCAGTCCCGAAATGGCGGTATAGTCGATGTCTGCCGGCAAAGGCGATTCTTCGAGCTTCTTCGCCCGCGCCGTCTCCTCCATGCTGCGTTTTAAGTAGCCTTCGTAGCGGATCTCCGTCTCGCAGCCCATGAGCACGTCCTCCGGTACATCCGCGAACGCGCCGAACGCCTCTTTGAGCTCAAAGACGGAGATTCCGCGGCGGATAAGATCGGCAAACGTGACGCCCGCCGAGAGGGGTGGATAGCCGTGGCGCTGCACGAGCGCATTGGCGACCGTCTGCTCCGCGCGCGCATTGAGCGCGGACATGGTGGCGTCCTTTTTGCTCTTGCGGGCAAGAAAGCGGCGGTAACGCTCCTCGGTCGCCAGCCCCGCGGCGTAGCCGAGTTCGGTGAGACGCTCGTCCGCATTGTCCTGCCGGAGCAGGAGCCTGAACTCCGCGCGGGAAGTCATCATGCGGTAGGGCTCGTCCGTGCCCTTGGTCACAAGGTCGTCGATGAGCACGCCGATATAGGCTTGGTCGCGCCGCAAAACGAGCGGCGGTTTGCCCCGCAGCTTCAAGGAGGCGTTGAGCCCCGCCATAAGACCCTGCGCCGCCGCTTCCTCGTATCCGCTCGTGCCGTTGATCTGCCCCGCGAAATACAGCCCCTTCACAGCTTTATATTCGAGCGTCGGGGTGAGGTCGAGACTGTCGATACAGTCATATTCGATGGCGTAGGCATAGCGGACGATCTCGGCATGTTCCAGCCCCTCGACGGAGCGGTACATCTCCTTTTGCAGATCGTGGGGGAGCGATGTGGACATCCCCTGCACATAGATCTCCGTCGTGTCGGCGCCCTCGGGTTCGAGAAAGAGCTGGTGCCGCGCTTTGTCGCGGAAGCGCACGACTTTGGTCTCGATGGAGGGGCAATAGCGCGGTCCCGCCGAGTCGATCTCCCCGTTATAGAGGGGGGCGCGGTCGAGATTGTCGAGGATGATCTTGTGCGTTTCCTCGTTGGTATAGGTCAGATAGCAGGGGAGCTGATGTTCGCGGACGCCGTCCGAAAGGAAGGAAAAGGGAAACACGTGCTCACCCTTTTGCTCCGTGAGGCGTGAAACGTCCACGGTGCGTCCGTCGAGACGGGCGGGCGTGCCCGTCTTGAACCGCCGAAGCTTCAAGCCGAGGGCTTTGAGATTCTCCGAAAGATAGGTGGCACGTTCGAAGCCGTTGGGACCCGATTCGCGGACATGGGTGCCCGTGATCGTGCGGGAGGAGAGGTAAACGCCGGTCGCGACGACGACCGCGCGGCACCCGATGACCCCTCCGTAAGTCGTCTTTACGCCCTTCACTTTCCCGCCTTCTACGAGAATCTCCATGGCTTCGCCCTGTATGATTCGCAGGCGGTCGGTGTGCTCGAAGGTGCGCTTCATCTCGGTATGGTATGCGTTTTTGTCCACTTGCGCGCGCAGGGACTGCACCGCCGCGCCCTTGCCTTCGTTGAGCATGCGGTATTGGAGCGCGCATTTGTCCGCACAGACGCCCATTTCCCCGCCGAGCGCATCGATCTCGCGCACCAAATGTCCCTTCGCCGTGCCGCCGACGGAGGGATTGCAGGGCATAAAGCCGATGCTGTCGAGATTCAGTGTGAGGATAACGGCGGTAAGTCCCGTCCTTGCGAGGGCGAGCGCCGCTTCCGCGCCCGCGTGACCCGCGCCGATGACGACGGCGTCCGCCGTGCCTTCCGAAAATTCGTGCATACGCTTCTCCGAAAACGCCCGCCTTGCAGGGCGGGCGAATTGCTTTACTGTTTCAGAACGACGCTCTTGATGTCGTTGACCTGTTTGAGCGTGACGTCGCTCACCTTGATGAGTTTGGAGACCTTGTCCCGCGAGTAGATCACGGTCGCGTGGTCTCTTCCGCCCATCAGCTCGCCGACCGTGACGAGGGGCAGGGCGAGCATATCGCAGATGAGGTAGGTGCAGATCTGCCTTGCCCGCACCAGATCTTGCCGCTTGCTGGCGCCCAGCAGTTCCTGTTGCGAGATCTTGAAATATTCCGCGCTCGCACGGATGATCGCTTCCGGGGTGACCTCCTCCTGTTCGTCGGAGTTGATCGCCTCCTGCAAGGCGGTCGCCGCAAGCGAGAGGGTGATGGGCTCCTCGTGCAGCTTGCTGGCAAAGATGACGGTGTTCAGCCTGCCTTCGAGCGTGCGCACGTTGTTGTCCGAATTTTTGACGAGGAAGGCGAGCACGTCGTCGGGAATCACATACCGTTTTTCGAGCGCCTTGCGTTTGAGGATGGCGATCTTCGTCTCGTCGTCGGGCGGTTGGATGTCCGCGATGAGCCCGCCCTCGAAGCGGGTGCGGAGCCGCTCCTCCAAGGTCGTGAGGTCGCGCGCGGGGCAGTCCGAGGAGATGACGATCTGCTTATTCTGCGAAAAGAGCTCGTTGAAGGTGTGGAAAAACGCCTCCTGTACGCCGTATTTCCCCGCCCAGAACTGGATATCGTCGATGAGCAGAACGTCGACGTTGCGGTACCGCTTGCGGAAGCGGGCTTCGCTCCCGTCCCCCTTGCGCGCAAGGCTGTCCACAAACTCGTTCAAAAACTTCTCGCTCGTCGTGTAGAGGACTTTGAGCGAAGGACGTTTTTCGGCGAGCTCGTTGGCGATCGCCTGCATGAGGTGGGTCTTGCCGAGCCCCGTTCCGCCGTAGATGTAGAGGGGGTTGAAGTTTTCCCCGGGCGCGCTGGCGACAGAGCGCGCCGCGGCGCAGACGAATTTGTTGGAATTTCCGACGACAAAGGAATCGAACGTGAACCGTTTATCCGTTTGCACGGACATTTCATCCATGGAGTCGCCGGAATCGTCGAGCGTGTAGGTGGAGCTGCCGTCCACGACGATGGCGACGTCGGCGAGCCCCACGCCCGCGGAGATCGCCGCTTCGCGCAGCTGCGGCAGGTGACTCTTCGTGATCGTGCTCGCGCCCGTTTCGGTGAGCGCTTTGAGGACAAGCTTTTTATTGACGACGTCGACGGGGACCAACCCCTCGATAAAGGTATCGAAGGAGACGGGATTGATCAAGGGGCGCGCCCGTTCCTTTACTTTTTCCCAAAGAATTTCGAATTGTGTTTTTTCAGCCATTTTTCCCTCTCAAACGCTTTCTCTTTTTCCGAAAGTTTGGTATAATTGACTTGCCCGAAATTGTCGCTTTTCCATTATAATACAAAATCGCCCGAAAGAAAAGTGTTTTTGGCTTTATGTTGATAAAAAAATTGACCTTGGAAAATTTCAGAAATTACGAGAACGAGACGTTCGAATTTGCGGACGGGCTGAATATTCTCACGGGCAGAAACGCACAAGGCAAGACCAACTGCGCCGAAGCGGTATTTTATCTCTGTACGGGGGCGTCGCTGCGCATCCGCCATGACCGGCAGCTTATCCGCCGCGGCGCGGAGCGGGCGATTCTTTCGGCGGAGGCGGTGGGCCGCTACGGGCACGTACAGCTCAAAGCCGTCCTGTCCGAGGGGGGGCGGGAGCTCTACGTCAACGGGAACAAGCTCTCCCGCGCGGTGGATTTTCTCGGGAACATGCGCAGCGTGTTCTTTTCTCCGGGGGAACTGCGGCTCATACAGGACGGACCGGACGAACGCAGACGCTTTCTCAACCTCTCCATCTCCCAGACTTCGCGCGACTACGGCGCGGCGCTGCTCCGCTACAACCGCATCCTCGAACAGCGCAACAATCTCTTGAAGGAGCGGGACGCGGGCTTCGTCCTCGATACGCTCTCCGTGTGGGACGGGCAGCTCGCCGCTGCGGGCGCGCACATCCTTGCCAAACGGCGGGACTATCTCGCGCGTCTTTCGGGATATGCGGCGCGGGCGCACGCCCACCTTTCGGATAACGCGGAGAAACTCTCCCTCGGCATGGACAGGGAGTATCCGGGCACGGAGGACGAGGTCAAAGAGAGGCTCCTTGCCGAACTTGCCGCCAACTATGAGCGTGATCTGCGGCTCGGCTACACTTCGGTGGGACCGCACCGCGACGACATCAGGATCACCATCGACGGACAGGACGCCCGCGGCTACTGCTCCCAAGGGCAGGCGCGCACGGCGGCGCTCTCCATGAAGTTTGCCGAGGTGGAGATCTTCAAGGAGCTCTCGGGGGAAGCGCCCGTGCTCATTCTCGATGATGTGCTCAGCGAACTCGACCTGCCCCGCAGAAAAAAATTGCTCTCCTATATCCGCGATGTGCAATGTATCCTCACCTGCACGCACGCCGAGCGCGTTCTTGCGGGCGAAGCGAGCAGCAAGATCAGAATCCAGGCGGGCAAGATCGTGCGCGACCGCGTAGACGCGCCCAAGGCGGATAAAGCATGACAAACACGCGCATACTGTCATAGACGCGGAGGTTTTTCCGCGCCGATGGGCGGGGCGAATCATGATCAAAGCGGGCGCGCTCCTCCTTGCGGGGAGCTTTTTTTTCGGAATCTTTTCCGGCGGCAAGGTGAAACCGGACGTGACGGTGGACGGCATCGAAGTCGGCGGAATGCCGTATTCTGCGGCGATCGAGATGATTCGGGCACACCATGTCCGCGAGTCGCTGCGTATCAACGCGCCGAAGGGAAGTTTCTGCGCAGAGCTTGCATATTCCGACAACGCAGAGGAAGTCGTAAGGAGAGCCCGCCGCGGCGGGACGTACTTCGTCAATTGGCGGCGGGATTGGGCGACGCTTGAAGGCGACCTCCTCGCCCTCTGCAACGAGAACGCGCGCAGCGGAGAAAACGCCCGCCTCGTCTTTTCGGGGCACGGATTTACTTATATCGCGGAGCGGGACGCCGTCGTGTGCGACTACTTCGGACTCGTTGCGGACGCCGTGGCGGCGCTCCGTGCGGGCGGGGAAGAAGTGACCCTGCGCACGCGGACGGAAAAGCCGTCCGTCACGGAGGAGATGCTGCGGGCGCGGACCCGCGAACTCGCCTCATTCAGCACGCGGTACAACGCGTCGAACACGTCCCGTTCGCACAATATCGCGCTCGCCGCCGAGCTCATTTCGGGCACGGTCATTGCACCCGGGGAGGAGTTTTCCTTCAACGAATGCGTCGGCGCGCGCACAAAGGCAAGGGGCTTCGAGGAAGCGCCCGTCATCTTCGACGGAGAATTCGTGCAGGGCGTGGGCGGGGGCGTCTGCCAGGCGAGCACCACGCTCTTCGGCGCCGCGCTCAGGGCGGGGCTGGATGTCGTGGAGAGTCATCCCCATTCCCTTTCGGTGGGGTATGTTCCGCCCTCGCAGGACGCGATGGTCTCCTCCGCGAGCGATCTGAAACTGAAAAATCCCTATCCGTATCCCGTCTATCTTGCGGGCAGGGCGGAGGGCGGCGCGGTGACGTTCACGGTGTACGGCATGCCGGACGGCAAGCGATACCGCGTGGAGAGCCGCGTGCTCTGTACGCTCGACCCGCCCGAGGAGAAGATCGTCGAGGGGGAAGAGGACAAAATTTTGCGGGCGGAAAAGCAAGGCATTTCGAGCGAAAGCTTCCGCCTCGTCTATGAGAACGGCGCGCTGGTGGGGCGGGAGCCGCTGCGGCGCGACACTTACGCCTGCGTGCAGGGCGTCCGCGAGGTGAAAAAAGCGCTCTTTTGAAGCGCAAAACGCCGAAAACGGGACGGTTTCCCCGAAAAAACGAGAAAAAAATCCCGAATTTCAAAAAAATTCCCCGAAGCGCGTGAAAATCGATTGCATTTTCGCCGAATTTCCTTTATAATAGTCAAGTGACTTCGGGCGGTCCTCTGCCGAAACGGGCACGAACGCCGCGTAAAATATGGAGGTAAAGTCAATGGGACTCATCGAGATGATCGAAGCCGAGAACATGAAAGAAAACGTTCCCGTTTTCAATGTCGGCGACACCGTGAAGGTGGGCTATCGCATCGTCGAGGGCGGCAAGGAGAGAATCCAGAACTTCGAGGGCGTCGTGATCGCCAAGAAGCACGGCGGCATCCGCGAGAGCTTCACCGTTCGCCGTCTTTCCTTCGGCGTGGGCGTGGAGCGCTGCTTCCCCATCCATTCTCCCAGAATCGCCTATGTGACGGTCGTCCGTCAGGGCAAGGTGAGAAGGGCGAAGCTGTACTATCTGCGCGGCCGCACGGGCAAAGCTGCCAAGATCAAGGAAAAGAAGTGATTCAAAGAGAAAAAAACCGCCGAAGTCCTCGGCGGTTTTTTTCATAGAAGAGGGGAAAAGCTTACAGAGGCTGTTTTCCCATAGTTGGCGTTATTTTTTCTTTTTTGCGGAATTTTTCCGCAATTTTTTATGTATTTCGACAAAATTCGAAATAATAAGCGGACAGTTCCGCGTTCGAGGACACGAGCTCGTAGACGATCTCGTCTTTGTAAACATAGTCCTGGGTATCTCTGTCCCAATTCCCCACATGGTCATATACCACCACATTTGCGACGGTACCGCGGAGGTCGAAGGTAACCACGATAAACGCGTAAGAAGCGCTTTTCGCCTCTGTTTGGAGAGCTTCGATCTTTTCGGTCAGCTCTTCTATTTTTGCCATGTCGCCCTGCGCGAGCGCGGATTCGTACTGCTGTTCCAGAGATTTCGAGCGGCGGTAGAGGTCGAGGTATTCGTCCGTGTACCAATACCATGCGCCCGCCTCTTGCATATCCGCCTTGCCGAGCACCTGCTCTATGCGCGACTGCGTGTCGCCGATTTGGAGCTGTTTGTATTTGTTCTCCGAGAACGGATTTGTAAAGATGAGAATGGAGGTCACGGCGACTGCGATGAGAATCGCCGGAATGTTCACCGCAAACAGCCCGAACCGAACCGCGCGGGAGCTCTTGGTCTCGGGGAAAGCGTTCATATCCTTCACCAATTCGGCGGTCGGTTTGCGGAGGTCGGCTTGTTGGAGAAGGGTGCACCGACGCGCCGCAATGCCCGAAGCCACGCAGAGCAACACACAGAAAATTTGTGTGATTATCTGACCCGCAACGTCGATTGCCTGCGCAAAGCCGGGTACCCCTTCGAAAGCCATTCGGGAGAGAGATTCTGAAGATATGATAAAAAATACCGTGAATGCGACGCCTCCGACGAATTCAATTCCGAACAAAATCGCTGCGACGATAAATCCCGATCGCTTTTGGCGCAGTAGTTGCTGTGCAACTTCTATCTGTTTGTTATGACTGTTTTCTTTGAATTTGATGCGCCGCATAAAGATCGCGCCGATACCGATTGCCAAAAAGATGACGAGACTTAATACAAGACTGTAAATTTCTTGTGCTATGAGTGCGTCCGAGGACACAAAAACAGTGGAATTTAGAATGGAACTTAATATTCCCACGACAACTATGGAAATCAAGTAAAATCCAATGACCCAAATGATGATTTTATGAAATCTGAGGAGATTTCTCAATTCGTACTCGGCATCCAACTCGTTGACTATGGCATGCTTGGCGCGATACTTCTCCGCAAGCTCTTCGCGCTCGCGGCGTTCCTGTTCTGCAAGGGAGGGGTCGCGTTTTGCGGCGTATCTCCGGTATGCGGCTGTGCCGCTCCCCGCGAGCAGAAAGAGGAGCGAAAAGACGATGAGGAGGATGATTCCCGCGCCGACGCCGACCATTCCCATACCATTGCTGAAATTGCTGTCCGCCGCGGCAACGTCCGCAGCCGCCGCGCAGGACGAGGCGAACAGCCCGAAGCAAGCCGCTCCGCCGAGCAGGGTGAAAAGGGCGGAAAGGGGCAGCCGCGTGCGGGGCAAATCGAGCCATTTCATCTGCGGCACGACCGAAAAGGCGATACCCATGCCCGAGAACAGGACGCCGAAAACGCAAAATGCAGTGATCGCGGAGGCGGAAGCCGTGCCCATTTGGTACACGTTCCCCATCGCCGCGCTGCCGCTGCCGAAGAGGACGTCGTTCACCGTGAGCGCGGGCGCGAGCGCAAAGAAAAAGCCGAGAAGGGACGCGAGCGCAAAGAGTGCCGCGGGCACGAACGAGAATATGCGGTACAGTTTTTCCGTGCGCGGATTCCGCTCTGCCGTTGCGGGGAGCCATGCGGTCGTCTGCGTTTCGGCGGGCTCGGGCGTGAGTCCTGCGGTCTCGGGTGCGGGCTCTGCGGAAAAGCCGCATTCGGGGCAGAATTTGGCGGTGAGGGGAAGGCTCGCGCCGCAGTGCGGGCAGGTCGTCTCTTCGAAGCGCTCGCCGCATTCGGGGCAGAACTTGCCCTCGAAGGATGTGCCACATTTGTGACAGGTGTGCATAAAGGTTACCTCCAAAAAATTTTTTCGTATCCGAACTTCTTCCGTGAGAAGTTGAACCGTCATTTTTTCGGCGAAAATCTTTTCCTTGAAAATCTTTTCGCCGAAACCATTCCTGAATTTTGTGCGCGAGCAAAACCACGCTTTTGCGCTGCGCGACACAAGTTGCCGAACCCTTTCGGCTTACTGTCCGATGAAACGTCTGATCGGAGCCAAGCCCATTGAGGCATCAACGTTCATTCGCTCGACGAAAATATTTGCGCAGCAAAGATTTTCGCCGAAAAAACAAAAAAACGGCGTCCCAATCAAGGAACGCCTGCATCGAGTACCCCTTGATTGTTGCCACACAACTCTTTCATCACAAGGAAAGAAGGATACACCTATGCCCAGTTGTATCTTGTGATGAAAGTATTGCGTTGTGTGGCAAATTTTATTCTACCATAAGCGAAAAGAAAAATCAACCCGCGTTTACAAAATTTTTTGTAAAAATCGTCCGAAAACCGTTTACAATTTGTTGCATTTCGGTTAGAATAGAAAATATCACATTATAATAGGGAAAAGAACCACATGAAAAAGAAAACTTCCCGGAAAGGAAACGGCTTCTTCTTTGCCTTTCTCATCGTCGCGGCGGCGTTTCTCGCAGTGGGGCTGGGCACGCTCGGCTCCTTCCATTCCCTCGGGGATTCCTATCTGCTCTCCGTAAAGCAGACGGGGGACACCGAATCTCCCGGCGTCGTATTCCATCTCGAGAACCCCAAGGACGAGGAGGGAAAGACCGTCTCGCTCAAACTGACGGAGGTCTACGTGAACGTCGCGGTGATCTATTCGGAAGCGGGCGTGCCCGCGCGTATCACCATCGAGCATAAGTCGTCGAGCGCCTCCTCGTTCAGCGGTGCAGTCAACGCCACGCTGGAAAACTTCTATACGCCCGAAGAGGGTGCGGACGGCAAGCCCGTCAACACAACGGGCAAAAACGTGCATTTCCGCTTTGTGATGCCCTTTTTGCCGACGAGCTCCACGTCGTCCTATTCTTCGGCGTTCGGCTCGGGCTCTTCCTGGTATGTCAGCTCCTATCCGTATATCCGTCTCACGGCGACGGGCGGGGTGAACGTGCTCCTCAACGAAGTCGTCTTTGTGGGCGTGCGGACTTCGGAGGGCACGCCGACAACTTCGACGGATCGCTATATCATTCCCGCGCGGGTGGACTCCGCAACGCCTTACGGCGACGAGAGCGCGGCGACGGCAAAGGCGCGCGCCTTCGCTCTCACCGACGACGCGACCGTCAATTATCCCGAATCCCGCTTTGCCGAGATCGAGAATTGGAAGAGTGCGGGGGGAGAGGGCACGGCGCCCGTGATCGAGGCGCGCAAACTCTCGTCCGTCCTCGACGTATTCCCGAACGCGGGGAGCTCCTATGCGCAGTTCACGAAGGATGAGATCTATTCCCTCATGACCGTCGCGGAGATGAAACAGGGGGCGACCTATTATTTCAATGCGGAAGATACGCCCGTTGCCTACTATGCGGACGGCGTTTACGGCGCATTCGGCACCGATTTTCTCGCGCTCGGGACGCTTCTCTTCGGAACGAGCCAATTCGGGCTGCGCTTCTTCCCGATGCTCGCCGTATTCGGCGCGCTCGTCGTCTTGTCCCGCTTCACGGCGCGGCTTGCCCGCAGCGAAAAGGCGGGGCTCGCCTTTGCCGTCCTGTTTGCGCTCTCTTCGCTCGCGATCGGACTCGGACACACGGGCACCCCGTTCGCGATCGGGCTCTTCTTCTTCGCCTGCGGGCTGGATATCGTCCACCGTTTCTATGCGAACGGGCTCAAACGGGCGAACTTCCTCCATGTCCTGCCTCTTCTCTTTGCCGGGCTCTTCCTGGCGGCGTCGATCTGCGTGCAGGGCGCGTTCGTCATTCCCGCCGCGGGCGTGTGCGCGCTCTTTATATGCGGCGTCGTGCGCATGAGAACGGCGAAAAAGTATGCGCTCGAAAAGATCGAACAGGCACCCGAGCCTGCCGAGCCCGCTCCCGGGGAGACCGACGGGGAGCCGCCTCTTACCAAGGAGGAGCGTACCGCCAAGGTGCGGGAGGGATTCCGCTTCCGCTTCACGGCTGCGCCGCTGCTGTTTGCGGCAGGGCTGCTCGTCGGCGCGCTGCTGTTTGCCCTCATCGGCATGCTCCCCGCATATTATACCTATCAAAAGGTGTATGACGACCTCGCCAACCCCACCATGAACGTATTCGTGCTTGCATGGAGGACGTTCGCAAACGGCTTTACGGGGTCGAATCCCTATGCGGCGGGAGGACAGTGGGACTTCCTGCGCACCGTATTCTCCGGCGCGCCCATGGCGGGGGATTATCTGCTCGAAGGCAACAACGTGGCATCTTCCGCCTACTATGCCGTCACGATGTACACGGTGAATTGGGTCGCCGCGCTCGCCGTATTGGTCGGACTTGCCGTCGCGGTCGTGCTCATTGTGCTCGCGTTCCGCAAAAAGGACGCCAAAGCCATCCGCATTTCGTTGCGCCGCCTGCTCATCCCCGTGAGTCTCGGCGTGCTTGCGCTCGTCGCTGCGGCGGCGTCGCCTGCCGCCTCCGGGTTCGTCGCGCTCGCGTGGGCTCTCGGATTTGCGCTCGCCGCGCCCGTGTTCGCACAGCCGCACGAGGGCAGAGCAAAGTCCGCGGCAACGGCGGTCAACATCGCCGGGCTCGTTCTGCTCATCGCGGGATTTGCCTTGCTCGCCGCTTTCACGTTCTCTGTCCCTCTGCCGGTGAGCCTTCTCAATACCATCTTCGGATAAAAGCGTTCCCTGCGGGGCGCGTCACATAAGGAGAAAGCAAAATGATAGCGAAAATCATCTGTTACGCTCTCAACGGTCTCGAAGGCGTTCCCGTCGAAGTGGAGACGGACGTCAACAAAGGGGTCCCCTCCTATGACATGGTAGGGCTTCCCGACGCCGCGGTCAAGGAGAGCAAGGAGCGCGTGCGCTCCGCTCTCAAAAACAGCGGACTGCTCTTCCCTATGAACCGCATCACCATCAATTTTGCCCCTGCGGACATCAAAAAAGAGGGAGCCTCCTTCGACCTTGCCGTTGCGATCAGTCTTTTGAAGGCGAGCGAACAGCTCGTCGGCGCGGACGTGGGGGACATCGTTTTTCTCGGCGAACTCGCCCTGAACGGCGATCTGAGACCCATCAACGGACTATTGCCCATCCTCATCTCCGCCAAGGGACACGGCTTTACGCGGTTCATCGTCCCCGCGGGCAATGAGAAGGAGGCGCGCTATCTCGGCGGCGCGGAGATCTATCCCGCGGATTCGCTGACGGAGGTCGTCAAACACCTCTTGGGCGAACGCCCCATCCTGCCGCTCGAAACGGCGGAATTTGTCCCCAATGCGGGCGGGACGGGCTCAGCCGATTTGAAATTCGTCAAGGGGCAACCCATGGCGCGCCGCGCGCTCGAAATTGCCGTGGCGGGCGGACACAATTTGTTGATGTCCGGTCCTCCCGGCACGGGCAAGACCATGCTCGCACGGTGTCTGCCCACCATCATGCCCGACCTCACCTTCGAAGAGGCGCTCGAGATCACGAAGATTCATTCCGTCGCCGGCGTTTTGGGGGAGGAGGGAATCGTCACGGAACGTCCCTTCCGCACCCCGCACCACACGGCGACCACCGTCTCCATGTGCGGCGGCGGGAACAAGATCGTCCATCCGGGGGAGATCTCCCTCGCGCACGGCGGCGTGCTGTTCTTGGATGAGCTGCCCGAATACAAGCGCTCGACGCTCGAAGCGCTCCGCCAGCCCCTCGAGGACGGCAAGATCACCGTCTCCCGCGCGGGAGGTACCTTTACGTTCCCCGCGCGCTTTATGCTCTGCGCCAGTATGAATCCCTGCCCTTGCGGGAACTACGGCTCCTCCGAGCGCACCTGCTCCTGCACGCCCGCCGAGATTCGGCGGTACCGCAAGAAGATCTCGGGACCGCTGCTCGACAGAATCGACCTGCAAGTGGAGGTGGACGATATCCACTATGACGAGCTCGTCTCCTCCGAGCAGCAGGAGAGCTCTGCCGACGTCAAGGCGCGCGTCGACCTCGCCCGCCGCATCCAGCGCGCAAGGTTTGCGGAATGCGGGATCCATACCAATGCCGAGATGGGGGAGCGGGAGATCGCCCGCTTCTGCGTGCTCGACAAGGAGGGAGACGGGATTCTCCGCTCCGCATTCGAGCGCATGCATCTGTCCGCACGGGCGCGCAGCCGCATCATCAAGGTGGCGCGCACCATCGCCGATCTCGACGGCTCGGAGGACATCCAGCCCCGCCATGTGTTCGAGGCTGTCTCCTACCGTCTGTACGATAAGATCGGTTGACCCGCGATGATCACGCAGGAAGAACGCGCATATCTTTGGCTCTGCGCCTGTTCCCGTCTCGAATACCGCGAGAAGGTCGCGTTGCTGCGCGCCGCCCCGCTTGCGGAACTTTTCCCGCGCCTTGCCGAGCTCTCCCGCTCCGTGCTGGGACGTGAGATCGCGGCGGAGGGGTGCGAGCGTGCGGCGGACGGATTTGTCCGCTCGCTCGAAGAAAAAGGATACTTCGCTCTGACGCTGCTCTCGGACGATTACCCCGAGCAGCTCAAACATATCCCTTCGCCTCCTCTCGTTTTGTACGGCACGGGCAACCGCGCGCTCCTTCGGGAGCGGATGTTCTGCATCGTCGGCTCCCGCATCATTCCCGCATGGGCGGAAAAGACGGGCAGGCGCATTGCGGAACAGCTCTCTCGGCGCTTTGTCATCGTCACGGGACTCGCCGAGGGCGGCGATCTGGCTGCCGTGGAGGGCGCTCTTCCGGGCGGGAATCTCATCTCCGTGCTGCCCTGCGGGCTGGACGAATGTTATCCCGCCGCGCATGCCTCCGTCAAGGAAAAGATCAAGAGGGGCGGGCTGCTCCTCTCCGAACTTCTTCCCGGAGAGCAGACGCGCAAATATTCTTTCCATGCGAGAAACCGCATCCTCGCAGGACTTTGCGAGGGCGTTCTGGTGCTCTCCGCGGGCAAAAAGAGCGGCGCGCTCATCACGGCGTATTCCGCTCTCGACTGCGGACGGGACGTGTTCGCGCTTCCGCACAATGCGGGCGCGTCGAGCGGCGAGGGCTGCAACGAGCTCATCAAAAAGGGCGCCGCGCTCGTCACCGAAGCGCAGGATATCCTCGATTGGTACGGCATGGAGGCTCCCGCTTCGGCGGAGATCGCGCTTACCGCGGAGGAGCAGCGCATTTTGGAACTGTTGCGCGCGGAGGGAGAGATTCACTTCGCCGCGCTTGCAGAGCGGGCGGGGATAAAGCCCTTCGAGGCGTCCGCCGTGCTTTCCGCTCTCGAAATCAAGGGACTCGCCGTCAAATCGGGCGGCAACAAATATTCCGCTGTTTGAAAAAAAGGTTTAAGTTAGGCATATAGGAGTTTGAAACATGGATCTGATCATCGTAGAGTCGCCGAGCAAGGCAAAGACGATCTCCCGCTATTTGCAGGGGAAATACCGCGTGGACGCGTCCGGCGGACACATCCGCGATCTGCCGCAAAAGAAGCTCGGCGTCTCCGTCGAACGCAACTATGAACCGCGCTATGTGACTTCCCCCGGGAAGGAGGAGATCATCCGCCGTCTCGCCGAGGAGGCGAAGAAAGCGGGGAGGGTGTATCTCGCGACAGACCCCGACCGCGAGGGGGAGGCGATCTCGTGGCATCTGCAAACCGTTCTCGGTCTCCCCGAGGACGGCGAGAATCGCATCGAATTCAATGAGATCTCTCCCAAGGCGGTGCTGCGCGCTCTGCAACATCCGAGAAAGATCAACTATAATCTCGTCGACGCGCAGCAGGCGCGCCGCGTGCTCGACCGCCTCGTCGGTTACAAGCTCTCTCCTCTGCTCAACAACAAGATTCAGAACGGTCTCTCCGCGGGCAGGGTGCAGTCCGTCGCGCTCCGTCTCGTCGTCGAGCGCGAACGCGAGATCGACGCCTTCCGCCCCGAGGAGTATTGGACGATCTCCGCCGAAGTGCAGGACGAAAACAGGGCGTTTTCTCCCTTCCGCATCCTTCTCGACAGAAAGAACGGCAAGAAGTTCAAAGTGACGAGCAAGGCGCAGGCGGACGAAGTCCTCGCCGACCTTGCCGCGGGCAGATACGTTGTCGCAGGTCTCAAAAAGACGATCGCAAAGTCGCATGCGCCCGCGCCGTTCACGACGAGCACGCTCCAACAGGACGCATCCAATAAGCTGGGCATGACCGCGCCCGAGACGATGCTCATGGCGCAGCACCTCTACGAGGGCATGGACCTCGAAGGCGAGGGGCATGTCGCGTTCGTCACCTATATCCGTACCGACTCCACCCGCGTCTCCGCAGACGCGCAGGAGGCGGCAAGGGCATTCATCAAGGAAAAATTCGGGGAGGAATATCTTCCCGAGAAACCCAATTTCTATGCGTCGAAAAAGGGCGCGCAGGACGCGCACGAAGCCATCCGTCCCATCGACCTTACGCGCACGCCCGAATCCGTCAAGAAACTCCTCGACCGCAAGCACTACAACGTCTATAAACTCATCTACGAGCGCTTTATCGCCTCGCAGATGGCGGAGGCGCAGTATGACGCGATGGCAATGGACATCGCGAACGGTGCGTACGGTTTGAAGGCGAACGGCAGGGCGCTCCGCTTCGCGGGCTTTACCGCCATCTACGCCGATTTCCGCAAGGAGGACGAGGAGGAGACGAAGGGGCTTTTGCCTCCGCTCGAAGAGGGGCAGACCCTTGCCGAGCTCTCCCACAGCGCCGAACAGCGCTTCACCAAGCCCCCCGTCCGCTATACGGACGCCTCCTTGGTCAAGGCGATGGAGGACAAGGGCATCGGACGTCCCTCGACATATGCCTCCATCATCTCCGTGCTCACCAAGCGCAAATACGTGGAGAAAGAGGGCAAATACATGAAGCCCACCGAGATCGCATACCGCATCACGGATATGCTCGTCCGGTATTTCAAGGACATCATGGACGTCGGATTCACCGCGGATATGGAGGAAAAGCTCGACCGCATCGAGGACGGCGGCGAGGATTGGAGAAGCATCATCGCCGAATTCTATCCTCCCTTCGAGGCGCAGCTCCGCTTTGCGTCCACCGACGGCGACGAAATGACGGAGATCCTCTGCGAAAAATGCGGACATCCCATGGTCCGCAAGACAGGCAAATACGGCAAATATCTCGCCTGTTCCAACTATCCCGCATGCTCGAACATCATCAGCGAGGACGAGACGCAATATTCGGATACCCTCTGCCCCAAGTGCGGCGCGAGAATGCTCGTCAAGAGCGGCAGATACGGCAAATTCCTTGCCTGCCCCAACTATCCCGCGTGCCGTTCCACTCTTCCCTACGGACAGGAAAAAGAGGATGTGTTCGAGGGCGTCTGTCCCGAATGCGGCAAGCCGACCAAGGTGCTCAAAACGCGCACGAACAAGACATATTACGGTTGCAGCGGCTATCCCGACTGCAAATTCATGAGCTGGGACGTCCCCACGGGCGAGAAATGCCCCAAGTGCGGCGGTGCGCTGATTCGCAGCCCGCGCGGAGTCGTCAAGTGTTCGAACAAGGGATGTTCGTATAAAGTCACCAAGAAAAAAGCATGAGCGTGCCCGTCATCGGCGCGGGACTTGCAGGCAGCGAAACGGCGTATTTTCTCGCCGAACACGGCGAAAGCGTGCTCCTCATCGACCAAAAGCCCAAGCTCTCTCCCGCCCACCACAGTGCGAATTTTTGCGAGCTGGTCTGCTCGAACTCCTTGAAGAGCGACGATGTATACGGCAACGCCTGCGGACTGCTCAAAGAGGAGATGCGGCGGCTCGGCTCTCTCACCATGCGGGCTGCCGAAGCATGCCGCGTCCCCGCGGGAGGCGCGCTTGCCGTGGACAGGGAGGCGTTCTCCGCCTTCGTGACGCGCGTTTTGCGCACCCATCCGAACATTACGGTCGTCGAACGCGAATGCACGGAGCTTCCCGAGCGCGGCGTCGTCGCGACGGGTCCGTTGACGGACGGCGGTTTGTTCCGGGAGATCGCAAGAAGGTTCGGGACGCTGCACTTCTTCGACGCGTCCGCGCCCATTGTCTCCGCGGAGAGCCTCGACAGGTCCGCCTGTTTTGCGCAGGATAGGTACGGAAGGGGCACGGGGGACTATCTCAACTGTCCCATGACCCAAGCGGAGTATGAACGTTTTACGGAAGAGCTCGTCTCGGCGGAGCGCGCGCAGCTGCACACCTTCGAAAAGGGGGAGATCTTCGAGGGGTGCATGCCCGTGGAGGTCATGGCGGCGCGCGGAAAGGATACGTTGCGGTTCGGTCCGTTCAAACCCGTCGGGCTCGGAGAGGGGAAGCGCCCGTATGCCGTCCTGCAACTGCGCAAGGAGAACGCCGCAGGCACGAGCTACGGGCTCGTCGGCTGCCAGACCAATCTCAAATTTTCCGAACAGAAGCGGGTATTTTCGCTCATCCCCGCCTTAAAAGACGCGGAGTTCGAGAGATACGGGGTCATGCACCGCAATACCTATCTCAACTCTCCCGACTGTCTCAACGCGGATTTTTCCGCAAAGGATGCGCCCGACCTCTTTTTCGCGGGGCAGATCGCGGGCGTGGAAGGCTATGTCGAGAGCGCGGCAGCCGGGCTGCTCTGCGGGTACCATGTCCTAATGCGCCTGCGCGGAAAGCCCACCGTCATCCCTCCCATGACGACGGTCTCGGGCGCCCTCTCCCGCTATATCGCGACCCCCAACCGGGATTTTTCGCCCATGAACGCCAATTACGGCATCCTTGCGGGCGGGTTCGAAGGGGTGCGGGACAAGAAGGAGCGCCGTCGGCTTCTCGCCGAGAGAGCGCTCGAAGAGATCGGGAAATATAGAGATACGCTATCGGTTTAG
>CANQOB010000027.1 GCA_947625385.1 uncultured Clostridia bacterium | reverse complement strand
CCAATTACTCCACCGACAAATTGATTCTCGGAAAGATAAAAGAACTTCCCGCAGAAAAACGGGAAGCTCTCTTGAAATTGTTAGGCTGATAAATAATTTCTTTGTGTCGGATAGAGTGGGGCAGGCTGTCGATGAAAGGTTAGAATCGGCGGGTCTCCGTACTCATAGATTTTTCCGATTCGGGTATGGGCTTTGTTACTATAAAAGCCTATCTTTTTTACATAGTTGATACAGGCAAGGCGTGAGGTTCTTCGCGGTTCAATATGGGCGTTGACCCCAATCGTGTCCTTCGAGAGCAACTTTCTCATGGTGTTGAATCGTTTTCCGTATCGGAACGCGATATAACCGTGAATGTGAATGGTCCCGTTGGGATTTTGTCGTGTCCCGTCTCCTCTTTCACGCGAGAAAACGAAGTACCTCATTCCTGCAAGGTCGTTCAAATACTGTCTCAATCCTTCGTCAGTCATGACAGGGTTATTGATTACAAACGACCAATTTCTTCTTTGGGGATTCTTATTCATCGTTGGAATCCCCTTCAAAGTTCAGATAGCGGATAAGATCGTCGAGATTTACGAGGATCTTGGTTCCCGTCATGAAATGTTTTACTTTGTTGTCCTTGCAAAGACAACGGATAAACCATTCCGTTACGGCAGTCTCGGGGTCTGTACCACGAAGTTCGGCAAGACATTGTCTTACCGTCCTCATGCGAGAAAGTGACATAGAAGTTTCTCCTTAATAATTATTCATATGAAAATGTCATATGTAAATTAAAGGGGAAATTCTCTTTCTCCTACATGACAGTTATCCCGATGAAATCATTTTAACGATAAAAACCCACATATCACTTCTTATATACACCAAAACCAATGGTGTAAAACAACCTTTTGTGTTTTCATTCGACTTTTTTCGATTTCCGTTGCGTCGGTCGGGAAAGTGTAAAAATTCGGTAAGGAAGGATACCGACTTTGTTGGGAGATAGGCAACTCACGGATATTACATAAGACCGTTTTAATATTACGAAAGATACAGATTTTACCGTTTACAGGGGAATTTCGGAAGTCAGAAAACCTATTTGAAGGGAAGAATCTACTTCGTAATCAGCAGGTCGCCGGTTCAAGTCCGGCCAGTAGCTCCAAAAAAAGAGAACAGGTTCCGCCTGTTCTCTTTTTTTGCGATCATGCTGCTACGTGAACCGTAAGACCTGCTGATTAAACAGATGGGGTCCCCGAAAAATGATCGGCAAAACCGGACAAGCTCCATGAAAACCGCGATCGATCATTTTTTGGGGTGGCGACAGGTCGCCGGTTCAAGTCCGCGCGAGCGCATAGCGCGAAGCTATCGAGCGCAGCGAAGATACCAGTAGCTCCAAAAAAAGTGAGACGAGGTTCTTCTCGTCTCATTTTTTTGCGTGATTTTGTCGGCTTGAACCGTCCGGACCTGCTGATTAAACAGATGGGGTCCCCGAAAAATGATCGGCAAAACCGGACAAGCTCCATGAAATCCGCGATCGATCATTTTTTATGGCTGTCTTTTTGCCGGTTTTGCTTTCCTGCCGGACTTGAACCGACAAACATCGGATTTTTGGAATCTTAAAGTTTCATTTGACTTCTCTGATGAGATATATTATAATATAAACATGCATGATGTTTTTATTTCTTACTCTCATAGCGACAAACAAATTGCCAACATGGTACTTGGTATCCTTGAACAAAACGGGGTCAAGTGTTGGATAGACTACCGCGATGCTACTGTCGGAATAAATTATGCGGCATCGATCGTACATGCAATCAAAGGATGCAAGTTTTTTGTGCTTTTGCTGTCCGAAAAAAGCAGCAATTCTCCGCACGTAATCAACGAGGTCAATTCCGCAGTCACTGCGCTGAAAACCATTCTCCCATTCAAGATAGATGAATCGGAGATTTCGGAAAGTATAGAATACTACGTCGGGAAAACGCATTGGCTTGATGCAATCACTCCGCCAATGGAAGCCCATATTCACGAACTTGTCGCAACGATCAGATCTTATACTTCCAACAACGAACCACTGAATTCAGCCGCACCCACTTCTTTGCAAGACAACAAACCGTCGAATAATGGATGCAGGATGATGACTTTGCAAGAACTGATCGCTATGGGACAAACGCCGTCGTCGATCGCCATTCAACTTGTCGAGAACGACTATATCAACTGCAACGGCATTACGGATGATAACGAGGGCTCTGCCGCGCAATGGGAAGAATTTTTGCAAAATGACAGCGATACTTTCCGCTATTTGGTCAACAGTGACGGCAAGATAGTAGGCGATTGGTCGATCGTCGCTTTGACCGAGGAAAGTTTCAAACAAGCGATACGCGGCGAACTGCTTGAAAAAGATTTGGGCGTTGACAATACGGAACCTCTTTACTTCCCCGGCACCTACAAACTCTACATACTCGCAATGTCTCTTCTCCCCGAATATCGCACCATGCAAAATCATAGTAAACTTGTGGACTCCTTCCTTGCGCAGATAGAAGAGTACAGCAATAACGATATCTATTTCGACGAGATATGTATCAATGTGTTTGCGCGTGAAGTAGAAGCAATGATCAAAAAACTCGGTTTCAAGTATGTGACCGACAATAAAGTGTTCGGAAAAATATACCGTCTACGCTTTATCCCTCTTCCCAATATCCCGATGCTGAAAAAACATCCGCGGCTTATAAAAAACTATGAATCGCTTAAATGACATCCTCATCCGTCCCGCTCTGCCTATGGACGACGTGAAAACGATAGCCCGTTTGCTGTATCTCACCGATCCCTACATATATCCTTATCTATGTCCGGACCCGACAGACGGCATATGGGTGGATTTTATAGGCAAAGCGTTGAAAAATCCATGCCATGTGCATAGCGCACGGAATATCATGCTTGCCATATCGGACAACTCGGTCGTCGGATTGATCTGCGCTTACTTGCCGTCAGACAAGGTCTTTTTACAGCCCGCAGAAAACTCAATTTTGCCAAAATATGTCGATGTTTGGGAAGGCTATTATCAACATGCCGCTCAGTCAGTCGCGAATCTGTACATAAGCAATTTGTGTGTAGACCCCGATTGGCGCAGAATGGGGATAGGAAAAGCCCTTTTGAATGCTTTGATCGCGCAGCATCCGCTTGAACCCATAAGCCTCGATGTGCTTGCCGATAATTTGCCCGCCATAGCGCTTTATGAAAAATCGGGATTTATCATTCAATCATCTTACAACGGATTTTTAGGCGTATCCTCTCGAACGGTAAAATGTTTGTCCATGCTGAGATCGCCATCTTCTGTGCTGTGACATTTTCATTTTTTCATGGAATTTTCGGAGTCGGCGGCTGTAAGACTTTCCGTTTCGGTTTTCAAGATCTCCGAGATCACGGCGTCCTTGCTTTGCGGCGAGAGCGAAGAGCTCAGCATGATCGCGGAATACAGTTGCTCTTCGCGTCCCGCGCCGTCGCTGAACTTGGAGACCTGTTTGAGCGTCGCACGGTGGACGGATAATATGATTCCGCTGAACATTTCCACGATCGCCGCGCTGATCGCGGGAATCAACGACACCAAAATCTTTTCCTGAAACGCCAGCGCAACGCACACCGTGATCGCAAACAGCAGTAGCCCAAAGACCGCACTCATAAGCGCTAACGCAAAGGTCAGTTTGAGCTGCTTTGTGATCATCAAAAAGTATTCGTAATTCTCCCGATGTTTCGAAAGCCATATCTGCGCCAGCGAGGGCGCGACGGTATCCGCGGGAATCTGCCCCATCGCATCCTGCAAAGCCGCCATCCGCGCCTCCGCGCCCGCTCTCGTCGTCTTGTTCTCGTATTTTACATAGACGATAAACCCCACGACCAGCGAAACCAACGCCCCGAGCGCGACCAATGCGACCGTTATGATGAAGATGATCGTTGCCGAATCCGTATTCATACTTTCCTCCGAAACCGCGTTTTTCCGCGTCTTTTTCTTTATATTTTAACGGGTTTTTCGTTTTTGTCAAGACTTTCCCATAAAAATTGCCTTCCCTCCTGTCAAAAAATGGAAAAAACCGTCGCTTCAGCGCGAAAAATATCCCCTTAAAAAATTATGGATGACCTTATGCGCTCTCCGCTCGGGACTGCGATGTTTCATTTTTCACGACAAATTTTTCCGATACGCTTGACAAGCAACGTTTTTCCGTTATAATATGTGCATACCAATGATTTCAAAGGAGAAAAGACCATGACGCAAGTACTCAAAGACCGCTACGGAAGAAAACTCGGCGAAATCAGAGACGAGGGCAATCGGCAGACGATCTACGACAAGTACGGCACCCGTCTCGGATACTTTGACGGGCGTTACACGTTCGACAGATACGGCAGAAAAGTGGGCGAAGGGAATCTGCTTGCCACGCTGCTGTCATAAAACGCCGCAAGGCGGGCTTTGAAGAGCCGTTCTTTGCCGCTCCCCTCTCTGCAAAAAATTTGTAAGCCCGTTTGCGGTCGGTTCCCGACCTCCGCCGCGGTCACGCAGGAAAATCGCGGGCAACCGCTTGCCATTTTGCGGGGTCTTTGCTATAATAGAAGAAAAATTTCGGCAGGAGCAAATCATGAAATTTCAGGCGGAAAGCTTCGAACTGTTCGATAAAACCTGGGCGCTTCTCACCGCGGGAGAGAGGGAGCGGTTCAATCCGATGACGATCTCGTGGGGCGGTCTCGGGACGCTTTGGGGAAAGCCCGTCGTCACCGTCTACGTCAAGCCCATTCGCTATACGCACGAATTTTTGGAGCAGAGCGACTATTTCACGGTGAGTTTCTATCCCGAAACATTCCGCCGCGCCCTTGCGCTGTGCGGCTCGCTCTCGGGACGGGATTGCGACAAGGTCAAGCGCGCAGATCTCACCCCCGTATTCTTGGAACACGGGGTCACGTTCGAGGGTGCGGAGCGCACGATCGTCTGCAAAAAACTCTACACCCAAAGCATGGAGCTTGGCGCCATGCCCGAGGAGGCGGTCGCCCAATACTATCGGGACGAACCCGCCCATACGATGTTCATCGGCGAGGTCGAACGCATTCTTCGATCGGGGACGAAATGAAATTTTCCACCGTCCGCAGCGCGCAGGACCTCGAACGCCTCGTGCAAGAGGTCGGCTTCTTCCCCTTCTTCGCCAATGAGATCGAAGGGTTCTCCGTGGAGGAATGCTGTCCCCGCACCCTGTGGTTCACGGACGAGGAGGGACCCTGGGAATGGAAGGGTCCCGTAGCGCGCGGAAAAACCTGCATGTACGGCAAGTTTTTTCACGGGAAGGCGGGATTCGTCAGCCGCGAATGGATACCCGACCTCTGCAACTTCCGGCGGGACGGGTACGACTTCGACGCCCGCCTCGACGAGGGACTTGCGCCCCGCAAGGACGCCTACCTCTACCAAACGGTATCGGGCGAGGGCACGGTGCTCTCCAAGCGGCTGAAACAGCTCTGCAATTATCGAAAGGACGGGAACACGGGCTTCGAAACGGTGATCACGCGGCTCCAAATGCAGACCTATCTCTGCATTTCGGACTTTGTTTACGAGCGGGACAGATTCGGAAAGCCGTACGGTTGGGGCGTCGCCGTCTACGCCGCTCCCGAGGCGCTGTTCGGCTACGACCTCGTCTCCTCCGCCTACAAACGCCGACCCGCGGAGTCCTTGGAACGCATTTCGGAACATCTTCGAAAGCTCCTTCCGGACGCCGCCCCCGGGCAGATCGAACGGCTCATCGCGCTCCGGAAATAAAAAAGACGGCTTCCGCCGTCCGTGACGCTGCGCATTCGCGCGGCGTTTTTTATTTTCTTCTCCGCAGGATGTCCCCCGCATGCAGATCATACGGACAGGCGAAGGAATACTCCCCCTGTACGAGTTTTGCGTCCGCGCAGGGCGCGCCGTCCGCACCGCGCATGTCCCGCACCGGGAAACTGCGCCCGAACTGTTCGTCGGGAGAGAGGATCTCGAGGACGTCTCCCTCATAAAACCGTGTGCGCATCTCGACGCGCACCCTGCCCTCCTCCGAGCCGAGCACGATGGCGACGAAATCGCAGCTCCCCGCGGTCTGCGAGCCGCTGCAAGAGACGGTCTCCCTGCTCTCCCCGAAGGCGTACGCCGTCGTATATTCCCTGTGGGTGAGCGTCTCGAGCTCGGCTGCGAGCGATTCCGACCACCCCATGTCTGCGATACGGCGGTAAGAATTGACGACGGTCGACAGGTAGTACTCGCTCTTCATGCGCCCCTCGATCTTGAACGAGGAGACACCCGCCTCGCGCAGCTCCCCAAGGTGCGCGCACATGTTGAGATCGCGGCTGTTGAGAAGATAGGTCCCTCTCTCATCCTCTTCGAGGGGGAGAAAGCCCTCCCTGCCCTCTGCGCGGATCTCATAGCGGGCGCGGCAGGGCTGGGAACAGGCGCCGCGGTTGGAGCTTCTGCCGTCGAGATAGTCGGAGAGATAACATCTGCCGCTGTAAGAGATGCACATGGCACCGTGGACGAACGCTTCGAGCTCGAGTCCGGGCGCTCGCCTGTGGATTTCTCCTATCTCGGCGAGCGAGAGTTCGCGCGCGAGCACGACGCGTTTTGCCCCGAGACTCTGCCAAAACCGCGCGGATTCCGCATTCGTCGTGTTTGCCTGCGTCGAGATATGCACGGCGAGAGAGGGCGCAGCGCGCCTGCAAACGGCAAAGACGCCGGGGTCGGAGAGGATGACGGCGTCCGCCCCCATTGCGGCTACGCGGGCGAAATAGTCCTCCATTTCCGCAAGATCCCCGTTGCGGGCAAAGAGGTTGGCGCAGACATACACGCGTTTGCCGCGCGCATGGGCATAGGAGATGCCTTCGGCGAGCTCCTCTTCGGTGAAATTGTCCGCAAAGCTGCGCAAAGAGAATTTTTTGCCGCCCGCATACACCGCGTCCGCGCCGAAGTAAATGGCAAGTTTGAGTTTTGCGAGATTGCCCGCAGGGGCGAGAAGTTCGCATTTCATAATTTCGTACTGACGGCGACTCCCTCGCCGTATTCGTAGATCTCCGTGGCGAAATCGCGGTCGGCGCACAGTCTTTGGAGAAATTCGCGGAGATGCCCGGCGAGCATCTTCCGCTTTTTCGGCGGCTCGCCCGTCACCCAACCGTAGAGCAGAACGTCGTCCGAAACCAGCGTCCCGCCCCGCCGCAAGAGCCGCTTGCAGTCGTCATAAAACCGCCTGTATTGCACCTTTGCGCAGTCGAGGAAGATGAGGTCGAACTCCCCTTCGAGGGTCGGGAGCACATCCGCCGCGTCCCCCTCGATGAGGCGAATCTTATCCTGAACGCCGAAAGAGGCAAAATTTTCGGTTGCCCGTTCGCAGCGCGCCCCGTCCCGTTCGATGGCTACGCCCTCCGCATCCGTTGTAAGGCAAAGCGCGAGCGAGGTGAGCCCCTCTCCCGCGCCGATCTCCAAGAAGTGCGACGCGCCCGCTGCGGCGTCCAAAAGCAAGCCGAGCGTCCCGTCCGCACAAGTCGGGTCTTTCCCGCTCTTTGCGCGCTCGCGCAGCTGCAAGAGACGGGCGGGCAGCTCTACCATTCCTCGTCGCTTGCGGCGACCCGCTCCTCGCAAAGCTTTCCGAGGATTCGCGCAACGACGGGGAAGGGCGAATTGACCGCGCCCTCGGGAAGAGGTTCGGCATTGTTCGTCAGATACAGGGTCTGAAAGATCGCGGAGAGAATCCCGATCTCCTCCCGGTAGATCTCCGCATGCTCGCACTGGGTGCGGAATTCCCTGTATTCGGCGTACGCCTTGTCCCTGTCTCCCGCGTCGAGCGCGATGAGGATATAGAAAAACGCCGTCTTATACTTCCATCCCGCGCCGCCGCCGTGGCGGAGACTGTCGATATACCGTTTGGCGGTGGCAAGATCGTCGAGCGCCATGCACACGCGGATATACCGCGTGAGCGCGACGGTCCTTATGAGGAAGAAGAACGGGCTTCTCATCTTCTTTTCAATGAGGGCGCGCTCCTCGGCGTACTTCTTCTCCGCACAGAGCTTTCCGCAGTGAATGTTGAGGTTGTCCTGTCCTATGACGGTAAGAAGCATCAAAAGGGACGCAACGCCAAAGACGACGCCGAGCACGCCCGCATAGAGCGCGTTTTCGCCCATGGCGGTCGCACAGAACGCCGCGATGCCGCCCAAGATGCAGAGCGCGGCGGCGACGGAAAATCCCCAATAGAGTGCAACATGCCGTTTCATACTCCCCTCCTATATCTCCATGACGATCGGAACGATCATGGGCGACTGTTTGGTCTTTTTGAAGAGATAATTTTTGAGCGCGCGGCGCACGGCGGCAGCGATCTCCTCCTTCGAGGACTCCTTGGGAACGCCTTGGACGGCTTTGGCAGCCGCCGCCGCAAGTTCCCTCAGATCGGCATTCCCGAGGATGACGCCCCGGCTCTCGATGGTCGGCTCGCCCGCCATGACGCCGTCCGAAACGCACATGCTCACGACGAGCAATCCCTCCTCCGCCATGTGCACGCGGTCTTTGAGCACCTCGCCCGTGGCAAAGTCCTCGAACCCGCTCCCGTCGATGAGCCGCGCGCCCGCGGGGAAACTCTCCCCCTGCCTGAGCGACGTATCGGTGAGCTCCGCGACCGTGCCGATGTCGGGGATGAAGGTGCTCCCGGCGGGCATTCCGAGCTCCTGCGCCAGCAAAGCATGCCGTTTCAGGTGCCTGTATTCCCCGTGCACGGGGATGAAGAATTTGGGACGGAGCAGAGAGTGCATGATCTTATGCTCCTCCTGGCAGGCATGCCCGGAGACATGAATCTTTTCGAGACTCTCATAGACGACTTCGGCGCCCCGCTGCATGAGGTTGTTGATGACGCGGTAGATCATGCGCTCGTTGCCGGGAATGGGACTTGCCGAAATGATGATGGTGTCGGTCGGACCGATGGTCACCTTGTTGAATTCGCCCGCCGCCATGCGGGTGAGCGCAGACATGGGCTCCCCCTGCGACCCGGTGGAGACGATCACGATCTCCCTGTCGTAATAATTTTTGATTTTTTCGACGTCGACGAGCATGCCCTCGGGTATGGAGATCTCGCCGATCTTCGCCGCCGCTTCGACGACGCTGAGCATACTTCTTCCCGAGAGGGCGACTTTTCTGCGGAATTTCGCCGCGATATCGACGATCTGCTGCAAGCGGTGCACGTTGGAGGCAAACGTCGCAATGATGATGCGCCGCTCGGCGTGCTCCGCAAAGAGATGTTCGAGGGTCGTGCCCACCACCTTTTCGCTCATGGTAAATCCGGGGCGTTCGATGTTGGTGGACTCTCCGAGGTAGCAAAGGACGCCCCTGTTCCCGTATTCGGCGATCTCCGAAAGGTCGACGGGCTTGCCCGCAACGGGCGTCAGATCGATCTTGAAGTCCCCGCTGTGGAAGATGATGCCGTAAGGCGTCTCGATGGCGAGCGCGGTCGCCCCCGCGATGGAATGGTTGACGTTGACGATGTTCACCGTGAACGCGCCCGCCTTGATTCTGTCCTTGGGGGAGACGGTGACGAGCTTGACGCTCCCCAAGCGGTGCTCGCGCAGCTTGTTGTCCACGAGCGCGAGCGTGAGCTTGGTGCCGTAGACGGGAGTCTGCGGAAGGAGCTCCCGCATGAGATAGGGCACGCCGCCGATGTGGTCCTCATGTCCGTGCGTCAAAAAGATGCCGCGGATCTTGTTCTTGTGTTGGACGAGGTACCCGATCTCGGGAACGACAAGGTCGATTCCCGGCATCTCCTCCGTGGGGAAGATGGCGCCCGCGTCGATGACGATAATGTCGCCGCCGTATTCGATGGCGGTCATGTTCTTGCCGATCTCTCCGACCCCGCCGAAGAAGAGCACCTTGACGGGACGCTGTTTCGCGCGTTTCGGCTCCGACGGCTTCTTGGCTGCGGGCGCGGTCTGTTTGTTTGCGGGCACTGTCTGTTTGTTTCCTGCGGGCGCGGTCTGTTTGTTTGCGGGCGCGGGTCTCTTCGGCGACGGCGCGGCGTTTGCGGGGGAGATGGGCGTTCCCTTCCCCTTGGCGCGCGAGGGTCTCTTTTTCTGATAGCCTGCCTCTTCCATCGCCTGTTTGGAGCGGGCGGCGCGGTTAAACGCCCGAATCCCCTCCACGATCGCCCGATCTGTCTGTGTGGAATCCTGTTGATGATTTCGTTTCAAATTTTGCTCCTATCAAGTATTGTGGGGTCGGCATTGTTGCCGTCCCTATAAAAACGGGGAACCGTTTGTACGGCTCCCCGCATCGTTTGTATCAGAAGTTGAGGTCGGATTTCTCCATGAGCCCCGTCTTGATGAGCCCCTCGCGCAACAATTCTTCCTCGCTGCGGAAGGCGAACTCGGGAACGTAGTCGACCTCCTCGAAGGCGGGATCCTTCACGGTGCCGAGGCGCTCGGCGAGCAGCTCGATGAGGCGCAGCGAGCGTTTGAGCGCGACGCGGCTCTTGACTTTCATCATGAGCGGCGTTTTCTCGTACATCTTGGTATCGCCCGCGAATTTCTGGTGATAGACGCTCTCGGGGAACTCCTCGGGATTGAGGGCAAGGTAGATGCAGAGCGTTCTGCCGCGCACGCCGATCTTTGCCACGGTCTCGTTGTTGTAGGCGAAGCGGTCGTTCGACCAGTTGACCTGCGACGACATCCTGACATAGGACAGCAGAGCGTTTTTCAGGGCGCTGTAATACCCCTTGACTTCCTCGTCGCTCTCGATGATCTTGGCGACGAAGCTCCTCTTATAGCGCGTCGTCATGTTCTCTTCGGCGACGGGCTCCGCCGTGGCAACCGCGAGCTCTTCCTCGGGGGTGACGGGCTCGGGTTCGGGCTCTGCGGGAGCAGGCTCGGGCTCGGCGGGTTCCTCGGGTTCCTCGACGGGAGCGGGCTCGGGCTCCGCGGGTTCTTCGGGCTCTTCGACGGGAGCGGGTTCTTCGGGCTCTTCTTCAATGGGAGCGGGCTCTTCGGGTTCCTCCTCGACGGGCGCAGGCTCTTCGACAGACTCGACGGGAGCGGGCTCCTCGACAGGCTCGGCGGGCGTCTCTTCGGAGACGGGCTCTTCCGTCGTCTCCACGACGGCGACCAACAATCCCGCTTCGCGGAGCAACTCGACAACGCGGTTCGCGATCAATTCATGATCGACTTCCGCGGGCTTGCAGTCGAGGGCGGAGAGCTTCTCGTCGATGACCTCGGCGACGCGCGCCGCAAGCTGCTCGCAGCAGTCGACGGGTTCGGGCTCCTCTTCGGAGACGGGCTCTTCGACAGGTTCCTCGACGGGCGTCTCTTCAACGGGCTCCTCTTCGACCGGCTCCTCGACAGGCGTCTCTTCGGCGGGCTCCTCTTCGACCGGCTCCTCGACAGGCGTCTCTTCGGCGGGCTCCTCTTCGACCGGCTCCTCGACAGGCGTCTCTTCGGGCTCGGCAATTCTGCATTTCTCTTCGAGGAGTTCCGCCACGCGGGTCGCGATCCTCTCGTAGTCGATCTCGACAACGATCTTTTGCTCTTCGGGCTCCTCCTCGGGCTCCTCCTCGGGCGTCTCTTCGACGGGTTCCTCGACAGGCTCCTCGACAGGCTCTTCGACGGGCGCCTCTTCGGGCGTCTCTTCCGCGGTGTCGTCCGTCAAAAGGGCTTCGACGACGCGCTCGGCGAGCACATCGTAATCGATGGGCGCGATTCCCTCGACGACCTTTTCGGCAATCGCCGCTTCATCGGGCACGGGTAGCGCAGCGATGACTTTCGCCGCGATGCCGTCGGCATCCACCGCAGGCAGCGCCTCGACAACTTTGTCCGCAATGAGATCGTAATCTGTCTCGGGCAGAATGGAGGCGATCTTTTCGGCGAGGACGTCGTAGTCGAACACTTCCTCCGACGGCTCCTCCTCTTCCGCGGGCTCCTCCTCGAACTTATCCTCGATGGCAAGCGTGCTCGCGTTGAGGGAATCGAGGAATTCTTCGCGCAGACCTTCGAGGCTCCCCTCGAGAGCGGTCAGACGGCTCTCGATCTCGGCGAGGCGGACGCTCAAATTCTGCTCCTGCGAAGCGAGGCGGACGGCAAAGCTCTGTTCGAGCCGCGCCGTGCTCTCGTCGATCTTCTTTCCCAAGAAGTCGGCAAGCCCCGTCTGCACCGCGGCGATATCGCGGTGATTGTTCTCGTAGATCGCGCCGCTCTGCTGGGCAAGGTATTGGAGCTCCTGCACCAAACCTTCCATCTTCTCGCGGATGATCGCATTGACGGCATCGTACGAAGAAGCCTGCTGCGCGGAAGTGAACTGCACTTCGCGGGAGACCGCGTCGCGCGCCTCGTCCACCTTCCCCGCAAGAGCCTTGTAAATGCCTTCCAGCACAAGGGAGATGCGTTCGTTTCCATTGTTGTTTACTGCCATAATCCACCTCGGAGACATGTTGATATTCTTACTCATGTACTATTCTACAACAAAACCGCAAAAAAGTAAATATATTTATAAGAAATTTTTCCGTAAAAACGGGAATTTTTTTGGAAACAGGGGGAGCATGCCCGAGGTCGGGGCAATTTTCGTGCGGATTCCGCATTTTTCCTCTTACAATCTCTTGTGTTCCAGCCTTCTTTCGGCAACGCCCGCGCGGCAATAGATCATCCCGACGGTGAAACAGATCATCATCCAATACAAAAACAGCAAAAAGGCGACGACGAGCGAGAGCGCGCCGTACAGCTTTTCGCTGCCCGAGAACCGGAGATAGACGGAGAACGCCGCGGAAAAGAGCAGCCAGAGCGCGGCGGTGAGAAGGCTCCCCTTCGCCGTATCGGCGGGGCGCAGGCGGTAAGGGCAGACGTAGGCGTTGAGCATCCAGGCTGCCAGAAAGCCGAGGAAAAAGAGCAGGAAATATTTGAAGGGATAGCCGAGCACGGGCGGCAAGCGGCTTGCCCAGAGCGCGCCCGCGAACATGCACGCGCCCGCCGCCGCAAAATAGAGAAGCACGGCGAACGTGAGCGCGACCGCCGACAGCCTCACTTTCCAGCCGTGTTTGACCTCCCTGTATTCATAGACGATCTCCCCGCTGCGGCGCAGATGATAGAAGAACCCCGAGACGGACCAGAGCGTCGTCACGAGGAAAAAGACCCCCGCGGCGCCCTCCGCCTCCTGCGCGTGCACGGTGAGATAGACGAGGAGATCTTTCGCCCATCCGAAGAGCTCGAGCGAGGCGAGCTGTTCGGCATAGCCCGTCGAACCGACGAGGAGGATGAGCCAGAAGAGAAAGGGCACGGCGGCGAGCACGAGAAAGAAAGTGAGCGTGCCCGCGACCGTCGTATAGCGGTGCGCGGCAAGGACGCCGTAGAGCGCCCGCGTCCGCCTTGCGGCGTAGATGATCCGAGCCTTTGCTCTCCCCTTTTTTCCCGCTCCCATATCCCGAGTTTGCGCATTCTCGCGGGGCTTATGTGAAAAGTCCCCTCGCGGGGACTTTTTCAAGCGATTTGAAAGCGGTATTCGAATCTTACGGAGGCGCTGCCCGCCGTGAGGGTCACCGTCACGCGGTCGAGCCCTTCCGCCGTGTAGAGCGCTTCGAGGCGCGCGCCGCTCCCCGTAAGCCCCTCCGAAAATTTCGCGGGGTCGACGATCTGCGCGGAAAATTTCCCCGCTTCCTCCTCCGGGGAGGAAAAATTCTTCTCATCGAAGTGCATTCCCGCCGCCGTGAGCGTTCCGAGCGGGAGATCTGCGCCGTCCCCCTCGCGGGAGACGATCTCGCCGCTTCTTACGGTCATTTTTCCCGATTTCGTGACGACCGCCGCGTCGGGGAACACGAGCTCGCCGCCGTTCTCCGCAACCGTCGCGAACTGTTGATAGGAATACTCCACGGTATAGCCGTCCGCAACGGCTTTGGTCGCGTAGCTGCCCGAAAGCGTGTTCCCGCCCTCCGAGACGGTGACTTCGAGGCGGATGCCCGCGTACTCTTTTTGCGCCAGCGCCGTCAGGGTGTCGCAGACGGAGGGCGCGGGCGCGCACCCCGTGAAGAGGACAAGACAGACGGCAAAGAGCCATGCGATCGACTTTTTCATCTTCCCCACCTCCTGAAAACGGAGAGCGCGAGCGCCGCCGCGAGCGCAACAGGCGACAGTGCGCCGATCGCATTGCGGTACGCCCCTTCGAACGTTTCGTTGCTCTCCCCTGCGTCCCCGTTGTAGGCGTGCACCGCGTCGAGCAAGCGTTGATACCCCTCCGCCGCACGGGTTTTCTCTTCATCGGACAGCGCACGGTAGGTCTCGTACGCCGACTTCAAGGCGGCAAAGCGGCTCTCAAGCGGAGCGGACGGGTCGAACGCATCCATCTCGTCGAGGAACTTCTGCACGAGCCCGAGCGCGGAGACGGCTTGGGTCTCCGTCTTGCCGCATTTCGGGCAACGGCGGGTCTGCTCGCCCTCCTCGGTGTAGGTGGGAGCCTTCGTCTCCGACCATTCCCCCCATGCGTGCCCCTCGGGCGGGACGGTCTCCGTTTCCGTATAGCCGCACGCACAGCTTTCGCGCCGCTGTCCCGCTTCCTCGCAGGTCGGCGGAGTCTCCTCCGTTTCGAACGTGTGCTCCTCCTTTCGGAACGTCGCGCGCACGGTCACGTCGACCTGTACGTTCGTGTAGGAGCCCTCCCAGCCCGTAAAGGCGTAATGTCCCGCCTCGTCG
The DNA here is from genome assembly GCA_947625385.1 of uncultured Clostridia bacterium. Lineage (GTDB taxonomy): Bacteria > Bacillota > Clostridia > Christensenellales > Borkfalkiaceae > Gallimonas. The sequence goes on along the minus strand of CANQOB010000027.1, from coordinate 5,003 downwards.
GGCGATTTTTTGGGCTCGTCGGGCGGCGTTGCGTTCCCGCCCGCGCGCACGCGCTCCGTTTTGAGGACATGTCCGTCCCCGTCCTCGAAAGTCACCGTGCAGAGGTCGTCGGGCTCGTAGAGTCCCGCTTCGAAGAGCGCGTTGTCCACGGCGTCCGCGAGTTTTTCCCTGCCTTCGGCGGTGAGAACGCCCTCCTCCTCGGGGAGACGGGCAGCCGCCCCGCGGAATGCGGCGGTGAAATCGGCGAACGTCGCCTCGCTCTTGCCCGAGAGGTTTTTGAGCGTAGAGAACCACAGCCTTCCGAGGACTTGGCGGGTCAGAACGTCGGGAATCTGCGTATAGATGCGGTAATTGAGATGGGAAATGATGGTCGAATTATAGTGTTCGCCGCCGCGGTCGAGATCGCCCGTGTACTTATGCGCCATGTCGGCGACGTAGGGAGCCCGCGGCTCCTTCATGCTGCGGAGAAAGTCTTTCCCCGCGCCCACGCCGTCCTCGCCGATCGTCCAGAACGCGTCCTCGCTGAGCGCATGCCCCTCGACGAGGGAGCCGAACACATCGGAGAACGCTTCCTTCAACGCGCCCGTCTCGCCGCCGTACGTGCTTCCCGTGAGGAAGTGCGTCGTCACGCCGTGATGATACTCGTGCGCGATGACGTCGAGCGCGCGGGCGGGCAGAAAGGTCTCCTTGTCGGGTCCGCCGTCCCCCACGCGCATGTGCCCCTCGTTGATGCGTCCGTCCGCGAACATGCCGGGGAAGGTCGCAAACGCCGCGGCATTCTCGCCCGCGTCGTGCGTGTAGACATAGATGGTATATTCCTCGCGCCCCGAGGTCCCCGCGATTTTGTCGTTCTTGCCGTTGATGCCGAAGAAGTCCTCGCCGACGTTTTCCTTCGTATAGAAGTCGTACGCCTTCACCGTATTGACGTAGGCGCTGACGATCACGCCGTCCGAAAAGTCGGTCTCGCTCTTGCCGACGACAGGGTCTTGGGAGGGCCATGTGGGGTCGTAGTAGCTGTCCGTGAGGTCGACGGCATAGATGTTGCGGACGGGGCTCCCGAGCTCCCAGTTGCCCGTCTCGGCATTGTAAAAGACGACGGCGGAGACATCCTCCCCGTCGGCGTCTTTGAGCGTGACCGTCGTCTCCGCAGTCCCGGCGGCGTGCGCATTAGCGGTTGGAAGCCCAACCGCCGCTGTCGCGAGCGCGGCGGCTGCCAAGAGAGCTGCGCCGCATCGTAATGATCTCATGCTGTCCTCCTTTGGGTCGTCAGTTGTCCCAAGGCGTGGGTCTGCCCCCTTCATCGTGCCAGAAGTTCCCCTCCGCGGCGGGTCTGTCCGCGGCATAGAAATACAGAATCTCCCGCTTGTTGAGGTTGGTATCGTTCTCCTCGCCGAGCACGAGCACGTCCTTCCACGCTTCCTGCGAGCCGCGGAAATAGATGTGTTCGAGATCGTAACAACCCGCGAAGGAATTTTCCCCGAACGAGGCGAATCCCGCGGGCAGAACGAGATCTTTGAGGTTTTCGCAGAAGGCGAACGCATTCTGCGCGAGGCGGACGATCTTTTCGGGGAGCGTGACCGTTTCAAAGCCCTTACAGCCCTCGAACGCGTGCGCGCCGATACTTTCAAGCCCCGCGGGGAGCGCGACGTCGCCCAGCGCCTCGCAGCCGTAGAAGGCGGAATCGCCGATCGAGAGGAGCCCCGCCGGCAGAGCCGCCTGTTCGAGGCGGCTGCATCCGAAGAACGCGCAGTCGCCGATGTGTTCCGCCGTCGCGGGGATGACGCTTCCCGCGCACCCCAGGACGAGGGTATTCGTTGCCTTCTCTAAAAGGCAATTCCCCGCCGCAGTGTAAGTCCCCTCCTCCGCAGTGATGCTTTCGAGGGAGGAACATCCCGCGAACGCCTGCTTCCCGACCGAGACGAGGCTCGCGGGGAAGTTGACGGCGGTCAGGAGCTCGCAGCGGTCGAAGGCGCGGTCGGCGATGCAGACCGTGCCCGCCTTCACCGTCACGGAGCCCGTTGTGCGCGCGGGGTCGGCGGCGAGAAGGTGGTTTCCCGCATATTTGACGGCGTCGGGAATCTGTCCGAGGAAGTAGGCGCCGTCGAAGGCGTCCGTCCCGATCGAGGTGAGCGTCGAGGGCAGCACGATCTTGGAGAGGTCGAGCCTGCCGCCGACATAGCCGAGGCTGCGGCAATCCGCAAACGCCTCTTTGCCGAGGGAGACGACCCCCTCCGGCAGCGTGAGTTCGGTAAGATTCACCCCGCGGAACATGCCCTCGCCGATGCTTTTCAGCCCTTCTCGGACGGTGAGAGAGGCAACGCCGCTCCCCGCAAAGACGTCTTTGCCGATCTCTTCGAGCCCGCTGCCGAGCGTGACGCTCGCAAGCGCTCTGAGGTCTGCGAACGCCTCCTCGCCCACACTTTTGAGGGAATCGGGCAAAACGATGCTTTCGAGCGAGGAACAGCCCGCAAAACATCTCGCGCCGAGGGAGAGCATCCCCTCGGGCAGGACGACTTCCACGAGCTCGTCGTGCCCTTTGAGCGCCTCTTCGGCGATGCCGACGACGGGACGCCCGTCATACGTGGCGGGAATGGAGACATGGGTGTACATCTCCTTGTTTTTTTCCGCGTGTTCGGCGCTGTACTTGTTGCTGTTTTCTTTGACCTTTTTGCCGTTCTCTTCGACCTCGATCTCGCTACCGAGTCCCGTGACGACGTAGCCGCTGTCATCTTCGCTGCGCGCATAGACGAACCCCTCGGTGAAGAAATTGTTGCTCTCGGGCGCGCAGGCGGCGATGATTCCCGCGACCGCTGCGGCGGCGAATGCAGCCGAAAGAATGACGCAAAGTTTGTGCTTCATGAAGGTCCTCCCCGTGTGACCGTATGGATATATGATTAGTATATCACTTAGAGCGCGATTTTGCAAGAATTTTAGAGGGGAAAATCGTTCCCGCTTTCCGCGCACATGAAAACCGCGCGCAGCGGAAGCTGCGCGCGGCGGGGGCGCGGGCTTGCACGTCCCCATAGCAATGAAGAAGGGATGTCTTGGGAATCCTCCCGTGCCCCGCCCCGCGGAATGCGGGGACGGAGACGTTTTAGGAGGTAGTATTTATGCGAGGTTTACGCGCGGTAGAAATACGGTCTCGTGGGACCGCCGGTCGTAGACCCCACCTTCCCGGTCGTGAGAACGGTCACAGTCATCGTGGTGACCGCGGTGCCGCTGCTATTCTTGGGGTTGCCGAGCTTCCAGCCGGTGGTCGGGCACTCGAATTTCGCCGATGTGAGCCCGCTCTTCGTGAATGCGTTGTAGGAGATCCTGATGACCTGCTCGGGGATGGTGACGGTTTTAAGCTTCGAGCAGCCGTTGAATGCTGCGGAACCGATCTCGGTGATCTTATCGCCGAACGTCACGCTCGTGAAGGACGTGCAACCCTGGAACATGAAGCCGGGCACTGCGGTGATCGCCTCGTTCAAGTCGGAGAAATCGAAGGACTCCATCTTGCTGTACGCGAAGATGTAGGTTCCGAGCTTCGTCACCGTCGCAGGGATGTTGAACGACGTGAAGCCCGTCTTGTAGAATACGTTGTTTCCGAACTCCGTGACGGCATTGCCGAGGTGGAGCTTCGCCTGATCGGTGAGCGCGGAGCAGCCGCTGAACATCCCCGCGGGGATGGCGGTGAGGCTGTTGGGCAGGGTCGCTTCCGTGAGGCTCGTGCAGTTGGAGATGAGATAGGTGCCGACCTTAGCGTTTTCGGGAATGGTGATCGAAGTGATCGCCGTGCCGGAGAGCGCATAGTCGCCGTACGAGGTGATTTTGCCGAGGTTGATGGTCGCAAGCGCGGTCCATCCGCGGAAGGCGTCGTTGCCGAGGGTCACAAGGCTGTCGGGCAGCGTCACTTTGGTGATGTTCGCGAAGGTCGTATCCTTATCTTTATAGAAGGCGTCGTCCTTGATGCCGATGACGGGCTTGGTCTCATGCATTGCGGGGATCTCGATCTCGGTGATCGAGGGGTCGACGTAGGTATAGCCGCTCACGACGTACCCGTCCTCGCCCGAAGCCTCGAAGGTGAGCGTGTAGTCCGCCGTCTTGACGTAGCCGCAGGTGTCGCAGGTGTTGTCATTGCCGTAGTCGTGGAGCCCGTAGTCCTTTTTGAGCCCTTCGTGCTCGCAGGTGGAGGCATACCAGTGCTCGGTCGGGGTCTTTGTCCATTCGCTTGCGAAGAAGTGGCGCACATAGCCGCAGGTGTTGCAAACCTCGTCCGTGTCGCCGTCATAGGCGTGATTGTGATCGGAGGCGGGGGTAAGCGTGAAGCTTTTCGCATTGTAGACCCAGCTCACGGTGTAGACGCCGGAGTGCTGCCCGGATCCAAGTTTGATGTTGTCGACGGAGCGCTGTGCCTGCGCGCCCGTATCGAAGTAATACAGCCAGTTGAAGCGGTCATAGACGCCGTCGGTATCCAGTTGGTTGGCAGCCCAAGGCTTCCACGTTTCGCCTTCGGTGAGCCACATGGTGACCGAGAAGGTCTTGGTCGCAACGTCGAGGGTGAGGTGCGGGTTGTTCACCGCATCGGGCTCTTTGGACTGCTGGGTGAGGATATTGGAGTCGAGGAATGCCTCGGTCGGCTTCGTGGTCGCTGCGGAGAGATAGATATCCAAGATCTCCGCGAGCTTGGCGCCGCAGCGCGTGCAGGTGCCCTCCGTGTTGAAGGTGTGGAGCGCCTTGCCGTTCTCGGGGTCGATAGCATTGTCATCGGGGCAGACTTTCCAGCACTGATAGTCGATGACGTCCTTCTTCCATTCGGTGTAGGCGTGGACGTGGTCGCCCCAGCCGGGCTCGACGCCGCAGACGCAGTTCTCCGTGCCGTCCGCGCCGTAGGAGTGATCTTCATCGCTCCCCTCTTGCTTCGCACCGCAGATGGAGCAGACCTTCCAGTGCTGCGCCGTCCCCCGGATGCCGTGTTCGTACTCGGTGTATTCGTGCTCGTGCATGGTGACGGAGACCGT
>CANQOB010000026.1 GCA_947625385.1 uncultured Clostridia bacterium | reverse complement strand
AGAAATGGCTCACACTGGGACTTTCCGTGGCGCTCGCCGGCTGTCTCGGCTGGGCGGTCGCCGCCTGCGCTCCCACACAGCCCAACCCGAACGAGGGCGACAAGCCCGGCATCAACAACCCCGACGACCCCAACAACCCCGACAATCCGAACAACCCCGACACCCCCGACAATCCCGACAATCCGGGCGACACCCCCGATGCCGACCTCGACACCCGTGAATTCTGGGCGACAGGTTCGGGCGCGGGAGACCTCTCCTCGTCCAGCTGGACAGAACTCAAATCGGACTTCAAACTCAAAAAGGAACCGCACAAAGACGCAGAAGGTTTCACCCTCTACACCATCCAATTCAAGATCTACGCCGGCGGGGACAAGTTCAAGATTCGCCAAGACGAGCGCGATGAGGACAATGCCCTCGTTTGGACGGACGGCACGTTTTTCGGTCTCAATGAGATCAGAGGAAACGACGGCACGTTTATCGACATGGGCAATCAAGACGTCGGTGTCGCGAAGGGCAAGGACGGTATCTACAAGTTCACCGTACATACCAAACCTTCTCCCGCCCCTTGGAAGGACAATTACGTCAGTTGGGAGCTCGTAGAACCCGTAGCGGCGCCCACGACGACGGAGGACATGTACATCGTCGGGACGATCAAATCCCGTCCTCAATCGCAGTGGCCCGACTATACGAACGTCAAAAATAATTGCATACATATGACGTTCGACGGGACGGACACCTGGTATGCCGAAGTCGAGCTTGCGATGAATGACCAGTTCAAGGTATATAACATATTGAACGAGCAATACTTCCCGTCTACCGCTAACCTTGGCTGCCCGAGCGGCGGGGATTGGCTGTACCGCGTATCGTGGACAGTCGGACAAGATAGTGTGAAGATCGAGCACGTCCATAAGTACACAATGCAAGCGTACGACGGAGAAAACCACTGGATGAAGTGTCCGAAGGACGACGCAAGAGACGAGAGCACCGTGGAAGCGCATGACTTCTCCAAGGGCGACACGTGCAAGTGCGGGTTCCAACAGGAAGCAGACCCCGACTGGAAGATCAATGACGACGGCACGTTCCAGGAATATACGGGCGATTTCGTCAATATGACGATTCCCGCTAACCTTACAACGTTCCCTAAACTTGCCTATATCTTTGGCTTATCTGCGCAGAATACAAGCGCCTATGATCATTTTGAGCAGTCCAACTGGGCGAAGGTGAAGTCGCTCAAAGTCGACCCGAAGAGCACGAGCTTCAAGATCGAGAACAACGCGCTTGTCTCCTATGACGGAACCGTACTCTACTTGTATCTTCCGTACAGCACGGAGACTTCCGTCACTTTCGAGAATGTAACGGAAATCGGAGGCGGCGCATTTGCCTACAACAGCAAGCTGCAATCCGTCAGCTTCCCCAAGGCGGTCAAGATAAGCGGCTATGCGTTCTACGATACAACTGCGCTTGCAACGATCTCGATGCCCAAGGTAGAGGAACTTGCCTCCTCGGTATTCTACAATACGCAAATCGAGACCGTGGAATTAGAAAGCGTCAAAATAATCAAAGGGTATTTATTTACGAATTGCCAACAGCTGACAACGTTGGTTCTCGGCGACAAGCTTGAATCAATAGGTCGGTCTTTCTGCTCGAGCTGCTTACAACTCACAACGGTCACCGTGAAAGCAGTGACCCCGCCTACGGGTTCATCGTTCTTCTCCCGCTGTACCGGGCTTACACACATTTATGTGCCCGAGGGCAGTGTAGACGCCTATAAAGCCGCAAGCGGATGGTCGACTCAAGCAGACAAAATCTCTGCAATGCCCGCAGCTTCTTCCGCCCCCGCCGAAGTCGCAATGTTGCCCGATAATAAGCACTAAATTCACCTATACATTCCCTTCTTCATTGAATTTTGGTTTCCGCGAAGTTTACTTCGCGGAAACCCCCGCAAGGGAAGGGGAGAACAATAACACTGCGAAATATCGCAAAACCCCGCGCGGCGGCATCATTTGATGCCGCCGCGCTCCCATTTCTAAATGTTACGGAAAAAGCAAAAATCACACTTTTTGCTTTTTCACCCTATATGCGCACCACGGTACGCACACTGACGGATGAAACGCCTAATCGCAACGAGCTTATGAAGGCAGAAAAGTCTATTCGCTCGCGCGTATTTATTTTGCGCAGCAAAAGAAATCGCGCGAAACAAAGCAAAGCGGTTGACTTTTTTTTCCATAGGCGTATAATAATAGATAACGGACGATAAGGAGGAACTCTTATGGATTTGGGTCTGCTTGCGAACAATCCTCTGTTCGGCGCCTACGAACAGGGAATTTATTTCTTTTCGCTGCCCATTCAGTACTATGCGATGTTCATCGTCACGGGCATGGTGGTCGCCGCGGTGCTCTCCGCGCTCATGATGAAACGTCGGAATTTGGACAACAACTTCATCTATCTCCTGTTCATCTGCTGTATTCCGACCGCCATTATCGGCGCGCGGCTCTTCTCCTGCCTCACCGACCCCAAGCTCGGCATCGGCGCCTTTTTCGACTTCCCGTGGGCGGGACTGTCGATCACGGGCGGCGTCATCGGTGGCGTGCTCGCGGGGCTCATCGTCTGTCTCGTCTGCAAGGTGAACTTTTTGCGCGTGGCTGACTGCATCGTCGTCAACATCCTCTTGGCGCAGGCGATCGGCAGATGGGGGAACTTCTTCAACAAGGAAGTGTACGGCGGCATCGTGGAAAATCCCGCGCTCTGGAAATTCCCGCTCGCCGTTCCCGTCAGCCCCGATGCGAGCATCTTCGGCGTCGGCTCCTTCTCCGACCCGAACAGCACATGGCACTACGCATTCTTCTTCTATGAGATGGTCATCAACCTCATCGGTTGGGCGATTCTCTTCACCTTCACTTGGTTCCGCAAAAAGAAGCCCAACGGCATTTCGACCTGCCTCTACTTCGTCTGGTACGGCACGGTGCGCTCCATTATGGAGCCCCTCCGCGACAAAGAATTTATCCTCAACGGCGGGGACGTGATGTGGTCGGAGCTCTTTGCCATCCTCATGGCGGGATTGGGTCTCGCCGCCATTCTCGTCCTTCTCATCGTCAATCATCAGCGGGAGGGTTCCTTTGTCGGAAGCTTGAAAGGCGACCCCTGCGGAATCACCAAGTACCTCTCCAACGACAAGAAAGCGACGCCCTATTTCTCTAAGATCAACATGATGGGCGCAAGCTATCCGCCCGCACCTCCCAAAGAGAAGAAAAAGCGCGGAAAGACGCCCGCGGAGGAACCGTCGGAGGAAGTCGTCCTCGAAAGACCCCGTCCCGCGCCGCTCACGGCGAAACGGAACGAAGAGACGGACGGCGAAGCTGTAAAAACGGACAAGACCGATACCGCGGACGGGGAAGAGACATGAGAAATCTTACGCTGCTCACAGACCTCTACGAGCTCACGATGGGGCAGGGATATTTCAACGAGGGCAGGCATGAAGAGATCGCCGTATTCGACGTATTCTTCCGTCCTCACGACCTCATCACCTATTCGGTGGCGGCGGGCATGGAGCAGGTCGCCGAATATCTCGAAAATCTGCATTTTTCCGAGGACGACCTCGCCTATCTTCGCTCGCTCGGCTGTTTTTCCGAGGACTTTCTCGCCTATCTCGCCGCTCTGCGCTTTACGGGGGACGTGACCGCCGTGCGGGAGGGGGAGATCGTCTTTCCCTACGAGCCCATCCTCTCCGTCAAGGCGCCCATGATACAGGCGCAGCTCGTGGAGACGGCGATTCTCACGTTCGTCAACCACCAGACGCTCATCGCGACCAAGGCAGCCAAGATCGTGGACGCGGCGGGCGGCGGAGTCATGGAATTCGGACTGCGCCGCGCACAGGGCGCGGACGCCGGCATCTACGGCGCGCGTGCGGCGATGATCGGCGGTTGCGTGGGCACTTCCAACGTGTACGCCGGCAAGCTCTTTTCCATCCCCGTCTCGGGCACGATGGCGCACAGCTGGGTGATGAATTTCGAAAGCGAGCTCGAAGCCTTCCGCGCCTATGCGAGGAGCTTCCCGGACAACTGTCTGCTGCTCGTTGACACCTACGATACCCTCCGCAGCGGCGTGCCGCACGCCATTGAAGTATTCAAAGAGCTGCGGGCGGCGGGGCACGAGCCCAAGGGCATCCGCCTCGATTCGGGCGACCTCGCCTATCTGTCCAAGAAAGCGCGGAAGATGCTCGACGCGGCGGGGTTCGAAAACGCCGTCATCTGCGCCTCGGGCGATCTCGACGAATACAGCATCTCTTCGCTCAAAGAGCAGGGCGCGAAGATCGATTCGTGGGGCGTGGGCACAAAGCTCATCACCAGCGCCGATCTTCCCGCGCTCGGCGGGGTCTACAAACTTGCCGCCGTGTTCGAAAACGGCAGGGAGATTCCCAAGATCAAGCTGTCGGACACCACGGAGAAGATCACCAACCCCGGCGAAAAGGAGGTCTACCGCATCTATGACGAATCGGGCATGGCGGCGGCGGACTATATCGTGCGCAAGGGCGAGACGGTGGACGAGGGGAGCCCCCTCGAACTCTTCCACCCCGTGGAGACGTGGAAGCGCATGACGCTCGAACGCTTCCATGCGCGCAATTTGCGCGAGCCGCTCGTCGAGGGCGGGAAGGCCGTGCGGGAAAAGCTCCCGCTCTCTGCGCATGCGGAGCGGTTCCGCGCGGAGAAGGCAAAGTTCTGGGAAGAATATACGCGGCGCGATCTGCCGCACATCTATAAAGTCGATCTATCGCCCGCACTCCATGCGTTAAAGACGGAGATGGTGCGGCGCGGAAAGGGGAACTGATGGCGCTCTATACCGGCGTGCGGGTGAAAAAGCTCGTGGCGCGACTCAAAGAGGAATATGACGGTGCGCTGGCGGCACAGCGCCGTGCCGCAGACGGGCTCAAAGAGGAGAATCGTCAGCTCAAAGCGCGCGTGATGCAGCTCGAACGGGAGAGGAGAGAGGTCGCAGACGCCCTCATCCTCGCCGCGAAGGAGCGCGAGCGCGCGGCGCGGGAGTCTGCCGCCGAGGACGAGAACGAGAAGCGGGAGATGAGGCTTTTGGCGTCCCGGTGCCGTGAGGCGTGCGCGCAGATTCTCGAAAAATATCCCGCTGCGGAGGATGCCGCCGCACTGTCCGCCTATGCGGAGCGTCTCTGCCCCTCCGGGGAAGAGTCGGGCTTCGATATGGAAGAAGTCATCGCACCCAAGCAGCCGCTCGACCTCGGCAAGCTCTGCCGCTCGCTCGGGCTCATGGAGGAAGACGCATGAACAAACCGAAAACGCTCCGCAAAGTTCTCATCCTCACGCTCATTCTCTTTGTGCTCGTCTTTGTCGACCAGCTGACGAAAGCGATCGCGCAGGTCTGTCTCACCGAGGGCGACCGGGCGCGCTATATCACGCTCATCCCGGGCGGCTGGCTCGGGCTCACCTATTCGGAGAACACGGGCATGGCGTGGAGCAACCTCAGCGACAACGCGGCTGCAATGCTCGTCATCACCTATCTCACGCCCGTGCTCATCGCCGTCTTTGTGACGCTTGCGCTCACCGTATTCAAGCGCAACACGCCGGCGCAGGTCTCCCTGTTCGTCATTTCCGCGGGCGCGCTCGGGAACTTTATCGACAGGGCGCTCTTCAAGGGGATTCTCGCCTCCACTTTGGGGAAGGCGGCGGTGCGCGACTTTGTCGACCTGAAATTCTTCAACGTGTGCAATCTTGCGGATTTTTGTATCACGCTCGGTGCGGTCGCCTTCATCTTCATCATTCTGTTTATCGGTTCCTCTGCCGTGTTCCCGCTCACGAAGAAGTGGCGGGCGCAGGCGAAGGAGGAAGATGCAAAAAAATAAGTTCGTTGCGGACGCCGCCGTCCGCTGCGACGTCTTTTTGAGCGCGCACACTTCCCTCACCCGTTCCGCCGTCAAGAAGCTTGCGGATGCGGACATGGTATGGGTGAATTCGCTCACGGCAAAGGCGGGAACGATGCTGAAAGCGGGCGACGAGGTAGAGCTCTGTATCCCGGACCCGGTGCCGATCGCGGCACGGCCGGAGGACATCCCCCTCGACATTGTCTATGAGGACGGCGACATCGCCGTCGTCAACAAGCCGCAGGGCATGACGGTGCACGCGGGCGCGGGGACGGGCGACGGCACCCTCGTCAACGCGCTTCTCTTTCGTCTCGATAGGCTCAGCGGCATCAACGGCGCCCTGCGCCCGGGCATCGTGCACAGGCTGGACAAGGAGACGTCGGGGCTCTTGGTCGTCGCCAAGAACGACAGGGCGCACCTCTCCCTCTCCAAACAGATCGCCGAAAAGACGGCGAAGCGCGAATACTATGCCCTCCTCGAAGGGGTCGTCAAAGAGGACAGCGGCAAGCTCGTCACGCAGATAGGGCGAGACCCCAAAAACAGGCTGCGACAGGCAGTCCTTCCCGCCGGGGAGGGACGGCGCGCCGAGACGTATTTCGAAGTTGTCGAGCGGTTCAAGGCGAACACGCTCGTGAAATTTACTCTCGGGACGGGTCGCACGCACCAGATTCGCGTGCATGCGAAATATATGGGACACCCCGTCGTGGGCGACAAGGTGTACGGGTACCAGAGGCAGCGTTTTCGCCTCGAAGGGCAGCTCCTGCACGCCTTCCGCCTCACCCTCACCCACCCCGCAACGGGGGAGCGGATGATATTCGAGGCACCCATGCCCGAACCCTTCCTCCACGTTTTGCAGATCTTGCGCAGCGAATAACCGCGACAAAAGGAATACGATATGAATCCCGTCATCGCCATTGTCGGGCGACCGAATGTGGGGAAGAGCACCTTCTTCAACCGCGTCGCCGGCAGAAAAATTTCCATCACCGAGAACAGGCCGGGCGTCACGCGCGACCGTATTACCGCGGACTGCGAATGGCGTGGCAGACCCTTCACGCTCGTCGACACGGGCGGCTTGGAGCTCAAAAGCGAGGACGCGATGTGGAAGCAGATCGCGGCGCAGGCATCCGCCGCGGTGGACACCGCCGACGTCATCCTGTTCTTCACGGACGGGAAGGAGGGGCTGACCTCCTCCGATCTGGACGTGGCGGAGATGCTGCGCAAGAGCCGCAAGCCCGTCGTGCTCATCGTCAACAAGGTGGATGCGTATTCCCCCGAAAAGATCTTCGAATACTATGCGCTCGGGCTGGGCGAGCCCTACCCCGTCTCCGCGGAGCACGGCAGGGGAATCGGCGATGCGCTCGACAAGGCGGCGGAGTTCTTCCCCGCGGGGGAGACCGGGACGGCGGATTCGCTGAAAATCGCCGTCGTCGGCAAGCCGAACGCGGGCAAGAGCTCCCTCGTCAACATGATCTTGGGCTCGGAGCGCACGATCGTCACGCCCATGGCGGGCACCACGCGGGACGCGGTGGACACCCGTTTCGAACGCGGCGGCAAGAGCTATACCATCATCGACACGGCGGGAATCCGCAGGAAGCGCTCCGTCGAGGACGACGTGGAGTACTACTCCGTTCTGCGCGCCCTCGATGCGGTCCGCCGGGCGGACGTCGTGCTGCTCGTCGTGGACAGCGCGCAGGGACTCACCGAACAGGACGTCAGGATCATCGGCTATGTGCACGAGCAGGGCAAGCCCTCCGTCATCGTCATGAACAAGTGGGATACGGTCGAAAAGGACTCCCACACCGTCAACACGTTCGAGAAGAAGCTCGCCGAAGATCTCAAATTCATGAGCTATTATAAGTCGGTGTACATCTCCGCCAAGACGGGGCAGCGCGTGGACAAGACGCTCGCGCTCGCGGAGGAGGTCTACGCTCACGCAAACTTCCGCGTCCCCACGGGCGCGCTCAACGATCTTCTCATCGACGCCGTGCGCGTCTCCGAACCGCCGAGCTACAACGGACGGCGCCTCAAACTGTACTATTCGGCGCAGGTCTCCGTCTGTCCGCCCGTCTTTTCGTTGCAGGTCAACGACGAGACGCTCATGCACTTTTCCTACGAGCGGTATCTGGAAAACGTCATCCGCGAGGCTTATGACTTTTCGGGGACGCCCATCCGCATCCGCGCGCACGGGAGGAAGGACGAATGACCGCGCTCCTCTCCGCCGCGCCCCGCCCGTATGCGGTCTCCGAGCTGTGGTATTGGCTGCTCCTCATGGCGGTGGCGAGCTATTTTATCGGCTGCTTCAATTTCGCCGTCCTCATCGCCAAGAGACGCCACAAGGACGTGCACAAGATCGGCAGCGGCAACCCGGGCACGATGAACATCAGCCGCGAGTTCGGGCTCAAAGTCGGGCTCGTGAACTTTTTGTGCGACGCCGTAAAGGGGGGACTTCCCGCTCTCATCGGATTTCTCGTGTTCCGCGGCTGCGTGTTCGAGGGCACGCAGGTCTACATCTCCGATTTCGTGCGCTATTTCAACGGACTGTTCGTCATCCTCGGTCACATCTTCCCCGTGACGATGCGCTTTCAGGGCGGGAAGGGCATCGCCTCCTCCCTCGGACTGTTCACCTTCTGCATCTCCTGCGAGAACCCGTGGTATGTGTTCGGCACGGTCGGCGCGCTCCTCGGCGTGCTCCTCTACATCGCGCTCACCGAATGGGGCTCGATGGGCTCCCTCTTGGGCGTCACGGGTCTCTCCGTCTGGCAGGCGCTCATCTTCTTCGTGCGCTACCAGAGCCTCGGGGAACTCATGAACGGTTGGGTCATCGCCATCTTCATGATCTTGCTCGCCCTCAACGCGCTCCCCTGGGGCGCCCATCACCGCAATCTCGTGCGCCTGTTTGCGGGCGAGGAGCACCGCACCTCCGTCAAGAAACTCTATAAGGGAAAGCGCGGCATGAAGAACATGCAGTAAACCAGACAAAAAAAGGAGCAACGGTTGCTTTTTTTACGCCCCGTCTGCGGGGCGTGTTTTATTGTTTTGTTTCCTTGAAGATCTCCATGATTCGCTCGATTCGCTCCCTGTCCGCTTTCGGAAGAACGCGGTAATCGTTGAGCAGTTTTTGTTCATGCGCGGAGGGGAGGAGGGGATTTGGATTCACCGTTCCCTCCCTGCCGAGGAGTTCGTCTACGCTCACCGAAAAAAAGTCCGCGAACAAGATCAGCGTCTCATACGGAGCTTGCCGTTCTTCGTTTTCGTAGTTTGCGATCGTATTTTGATGGATCCCCGTAAGACGCGCGAGTTCGCTCCTCTTCAAACCGTTTTCCAATCTGATTTCTTTGAGCCGAAACACAAGATCCTCCATTTTGCAAGCTTTTTCTAAAATAATTATAACAAAACGGGTTATTTTAATACGAAAAAGCCCCAAATTGGGTTGACATTATAAAAATAATGTGCTAAAATACCCATAATGAGTGAAAACTCATCGCCCTTGCTTGTACGGGTGTCCGATTTACTTTATGGAGGTCTTTATGAAAAAATGTTTGACAATGATTGTTGCCCTTGCGATGGTCGCATGCTTCGCTCTCGGCATCGCCGCCTGCGCTCCCAAAGGCTCCGCAGAGGGCGGAAGCGGTACGCCGTCGGAACTTCCCGGCGATGGCGGAAGCGGTACGCCGTCGGAACTTCCCGATGATGGCGGAAACGATACGCCGTCGGAACTACCCGACGATGGCGGAAGCGGTACGCCGTCGGGCAAACTTCCCGATGAAAATTTCGAAGCGGCGTGGGTCGCGGCGTTCGATCGGGCAAATTTTGAGAATTTCAAGATCGAAGGCACGCTGTATTATGAATGTACCGACCCAACAGCATATGAGGAACCGGGCAGCGGCACGACGTATGCGGTCTTGGGTGTTCGCGCGGACGGACGCGAGCGCTATTCCGAGTCCGAGCAGAACGGCATTCCCGACGAATCAAGCGATTCGTATTATGGCGGCGAAGGGGAAGGGGAGTTCCTGCTCGAAATGTTGGAGGAGCTCTACTACGGCGCCAAAGATCATGCCGCGGACTTTACGTTCGACGACGAAAAAGGACTGTATGTTTGGGAGCAGGAAGTATCCGGGGAAGAAGACATCGTCGGGACCGTGACCGTTTGCTTCTCCTTCAAGGACGGCAAGATCGCACATTTCGTCCACGACCGCATTGAAAGATTTCCGGACAACGAAAGATATCACGGGATCGTAACGGAGTATCGCTACGACCTTGATTACACGTACGGCGGGCAAACGGTGACCCCGACGGTGTGAGCACAGAACAGAAAATCAATATCCCCGCGGTTTCCGCGGGGATATTGATTTAATAATCCTTGATGCCGAGCAGATAGTCTGCGGACACATTGAAATAGAGGGCGAGCTTAAAGACGGCTTCGATGCTCGGGAGCTGCTTTCCCGTCTCCCAATAACTGATGGAAGCATTGCTCAGCCCCAGCGTTTTGGCGAGTTTGTCCTGCCCGATGCCTTTTTCCGTCCTCAACTGTCTCAGCCGTTCCCCGAATAAGAACCTATCGAATTTCATCATAAAAATAATCTAACAAAAATTAGTATCAAACGCTTGACTTCTAATTATTATTAGTGGTATAATCTATTCGGAATTACAAAGGAGAAGAACATGGAAGACGGTGTCGTTTTGGGAATCGTGATCGGCGTGATCGTCGCCGCGATCGGGCTCATGGTGCTTTTGAACAAGCTTTTGGATTTTCTTGCGTCGAAATTTACGGTCGGGTATTTGATTTTTCTGTTGCTTTTGATCGGCGGCGTATACGGGTCGTCCTTTGCGGAGGACCCCGCAACGAGAACGCCGCTGTATATCGCGCTCACGTTCGTGATGTTCTACTGCATGTTCGTGGGGGCGGAGAGCGAGCATTATACGACGACCGAGACGGAAGTGCACGAAGGCTGGGACGGCAAACTTCACGGTTCGGTCAAGGACGTAGACCATTACCGTCCCGCATGGTGGGTGAAACTTTTGACCGTCGCGATTTGTACGGCGGTCGCGTCGGTCGTGACGCTCGTGTTCTCGGTCGCATGGATTCCCCTGATCTTGGAGGCGGGCTTCATTCTTTGGCTGCTCATCTCTATTGTAAGAGACAGAATACGTAGGAGGTAACACTATGTTCGGAAATCAAGTTAAACGGCTCAGAAAGGGTGTCAGACGGATCAGGCGATTTTTCAAAAAGCTCGGTATCACGCTCCAGACCGAGTTCGACGGGCATTCCTGTCATCTGTCGGGAGACATCTCCTATCTGAAACAGGACGGCGCGCTGCTCTCGCTCATGTACAATGCCGACCGCAGCGACCTCAGCATCGGCGTCGTCTACGACCCGGTCGAACCCACCGCGCAGGCGCTCTTGCTCCTCAACCGGTACAACGACAACAGCATCTATTGGAAGGCGTATCTCGATACGGAGGACAAATATCTGAATTTCGACTGCGACATTCCCTTCGTCCGCGTCAAAGATCTGCCGCGGGTGCTCCGTCCCGTCATGAATTTCCTGACGGACAAGGACACCGAAAAAGATTTCCTCGCTCTCTGCAAATTGCAGGTCCGCTGAAACGCCTGAAAGCGCCGAAAAAGGCGGGGCGGCTTTGCCGCCCCGCCTTTTTCGCGCCAAAAATTTTCCCATGGGCACGCCGCAAGTACGGCGTGTTTTTTTCGTGGAAAAACCCTCCCGCCGACGGAAAAAATCGCCGAAACGAGAATTTCGCTGTAAATTTCTCGCAAAACGCGGTTTCAATTCATGCAGCGGACTGTGGAAAACTCGGAGCAAAATTTCAGGTTTTGAAAAAATTTTTTGTTTTTTCGAAAAACGCTTGACAAACAGGGGGGGGTGCTATAATTAGAAGTGTGAAAACACGAAAAATTCGTGGATAACTCAAAAAAATTATAAGGAGGAAACAGTATGAAGGCAAAAAAGCGGTTGATCGTTCTTCTCTCGGTGCTGCTCGTCGTCTGTATGGCGGCGGGGCTTGCCGCCTGCCGGTTCGTGTTGGGTGACGAAGAGCACGTCCACATCTATACGAAGTGGGCATACGACGAAACGCAGCACTGGAAGGTCTGTCCCGTCGACGGCGTGATGGACCCGGAGACCAAGAGCGGTCACGCGTTCGTAGAGGGTGTCTGCATCTGCGGCGCGAACGAGGCGGAGCTCCAACACAAGCACACCTACGACGCGTGGGACTACGACGACACGCAGCACTGGAAGTATTGTGACGAGCACGGCGACGACAAGTCGCACATCGACGAGACGACCCGTGACGACACGCAGCACTGGAAGGTCTGTCCCGAGGACAACGAAATGTCTCCCGAGGGCAAGAGCGACCACAACTTCGAGAGCGGCGACTGCGAATGCGGCGAACCCAAGCCCCACGTCCACGACTACTCGAAGTGGGAGCATGACGACACGCAGCACTGGAAGGTCTGCCCCGAGGACAATGAAATGTCTCCCGAGGGCAAGAGCGACCACAACTTCGAGAGCGGCGACTGCGAATGCGGCATGCCCAACCCGCACGTCCACAGCTACACGCAGTGGGAGTACAATTCTTCGCACCACTGGAAGGTCTGCCCGGACGACGGCGAGACGGGACCCGACACCATCGCCGCGCACAACTTCGACGAAGGCGACTGCGAATGCGGCGCGTCTCCCTTCTTCGTGCAGGAGGACGGCAGCTTCGATTGCTATGAGGGCAACTATGTCGATTTGGTGATTCCCGCCGAATTAAAGACCTTCCCCGCGCTCACGGCGATTTTCGGCGCCGCCGAGGGGACGACGGATTGCCCCGACCCGAAGAATTGGAACAAGGTGCAGTCGGTGACGGTCGAAGATGGCAGCACGACCTTCAAAATGGAGAGCGGCGCCCTGCTCTCCATGGACGGAACCACGCTGTACGCGTACTTCCCCTACAACACGGCGGAGACCGTCTCTTTCCCGACGGTGACGACGGTCGCCCCCTGCGCGTTCGTCTACGATGCGACGCTGCATTCTGTCGGACTTCCCAAGGCGGAGACGATCGGCAACTACGCGTTTTACAGGAGCGCGCTGCTGAGCGTCGACCTTCCCGCGATCGTCGAGGTAGGGGATGACTGTTTCGCATCCTCTACGTTGCAGACAGCCGTTTTCGGGGAGAGCTTCCATAGGCTCAGCGCGAGAACGTTCCAATTCTGCGAATATCTCACCACATTCATCTGTAAAGCGGTGAGCGCGCCTTTGGCGTATGTGAATGCGTTCGGGAATTGTACGTCGCTGCAAGCGATCTACGTCCCCGCCGAATCGGTTTCGACCTATCAGACGGCGCGAATCTTTAGAGATTTTGCGAGCAAAATTCTGGCGATCGAGGAACCCGACCCCGACTGGCAGGTCGATGAGGACGGCAATTTCGTCGCCTACACGGGCGATTACGTCAATTTGAAGATTCCCGCCGCGCTGAAAACTTTCCCCGCGCTCTCGGCGCTCTTCGGAGCCGAATCCAGCTCGTTGTCGAACTGCCCCAACACTGCAAATTGGCAGAAAGTGCAGTCGGTGACGGTCGCGGCGGGCAATACGAGCTTCAAAATGGAGAACGGAGCTCTGCTCTCCTTGGACGGCAAGACGTTGTACGCCTACTTTGCCTACAACACCGCGGATACTCTCTCTTTCCCGACGGTGACGACGGTTTCCGCAGGCTCCTTCTTTAAGATTGCCGGGTTGAAGCACCTCGAACTTCCGGCGATCTCGACGATCGGGAGGCATGCTTTTTATGCCGCATCCTTGGACACGTTGACCTTGGGCGAAAATTTGACAAGAATCGAGATGTCTGCCTTCGCGAACAGCTTCTTGACGTCGATCACCATCAAGGCGACCAAGGCTCCCACCGCGCTGGGGTCTGTTCTTGCGAACTGCCATGCTACGGTCTATGTCCCTGCCGAATCTCTCGATGCCTATAAGACCGCAAAGAATTGGAAAACTTATTCCACGCAATTCGCGGCGATCTCATAACGCCGACGAAAGAGGGGATGCCGAGCCCCTCGCGCTCCCAAGCGTTCCCGTAAGGGTCGGCAAATTCAAATCGAAAAAAATTTATTAAATGGAGGAATGATATGAAAACTCAAAAATGGCTTATTGCCGGACTCTCCGTTGCCTTGGCTGGTTGCCTCGGCTGGGCGATCGCAGCTTGCGCTCCCGCGGAAAATGAAAACGAAAACCCGCCCACCCCCCCGCACACCCACTCCTATACGCAGTGGGCGTACGATGACACGCAGCACTGGCATGTCTGCCCGGACGACAACGCGGTCGACCCCGCGGGCAAGAGCGATCACAGCTTCGTGAACGGCGCGTGCACCTGCGGCAAGACGCTCTACACCAAGACGAACGACACGGTGACGTTCGGCGAATATCCGCAGACGCAGGTCACGGATAAGAACGACTCCGACAAGTCGCTCCGCAACGCGCTCTCCATGGCGGCGGGCGCCAATCCCACGAGCGCCGCTCCCGGCAAATGGACGAGTTACGGCTACTACCGTGCCGGCGTGGTCGAAGATTCCATGTGGTACATAGACCTGACGCAGAACGGAGCCCGTTATCGCGGCGTCTACTTCGACAGGTGGCGTTCCTACGACACCCAGCACGGCGACACCATCGACGGAACTTCGTACGAGTATGCCGATTCCAATCAGGACAACAACGGCTACACGACGAACACCGTCTACTGGTTCAAGTATGAGCCCATCAAGTGGCGCATTCTCACCGAAAAGAACGGCGAAGCGTTCCTGATGTCCGGCCTCATCCTTGACGCCCGGCAGTATTTCAGCGACCCGCTCCATGTCCGCACCGTCGGCAACGACCAATTCTTGCCCAACGACTACAAGGAGAGCGACATCCGCACGTGGCTCAACGAGACCTTCTTCGATCTCGCGTTCGACACCGCTGCGCAGGCGCGCATCAAGACCACGGCAGTGGACAACAGCGTCACTTCGATGAGATACGAGGTCTCGGACGTGGCTTGCGACAACACGAACGACAAAGTGTTCCTGTTGAGCTATGCCGACATCGTGAACACCGACTACGGCTTCAATGCCGACCCCAACGTAAAGGATATGCGCCGTCAGTTAAAGACCAGCGACTACGCGAACGTGCAGGGCGTCTTTTCTTCCGACAAGAAGGGGACGCAGGGCAACGGCTGGTGGTGGCTCCGCACGCCTTACGATTGGCAGAGCTACGCGCTCGACGTCTATGAGGACGGCAGGGCGAGCCGTGACGAATGGTACAGCTACTACGACGCGGTGAGCGCGACCTACAACGGTGTCGTCCCCGCTCTTTGGATCCGTCTCTGATCGGAACCCTTCCCCCGAGCGAATGAAGGCATAACAGCCCATTCGCTCGACGAAAAGATTTGCGAAAGCAAAGATTTTCGCCGAAAGTTAAAATCCTGTGCGCGAGCAAAACCACGTTTTTGCGCTGCGCGACCCAATTTGCGCCCCACGGGACGCACATTGTGGGATGAAACAAACAATCGCAACGAGCGAATAAAGGCATATTAGCCAATTCGCTCACGGAAATTTGTTGGCACAACAAATTTCGTGAATAATGCCCATACATTCCCTTCTTCATTGAATTTGGTTTCCGCGGGGAAACCCGCGGAAACCCCCCGCAAGGGGGGGGTAAACCATGCCGCGAGCGCTTGCAGCCCGCGGACAGCGGAGAGTCTCCGCAAGAAAAGGAGCAAAAATTATGAAAAAGACGATTACGGGATTGCTGATCGCCGCGGCGACGCTCTGCCTGGGCTTTGCCGTCGCCTCCTGTGCCACCGCCGAGCATACGCACGAATATGCGGAGGGCTGGACGCAGGGCGCCGAGACGCACTGGCATGCGGCGACCTGCGGACACGATGACGAGCGCGAAGGCGAGGCGCCGCACACCTATGAGGACGGCAAGTGCACGGTCTGCGACTACGAGCACGAGGCGCACGAATTCGGCGAGTATGCCAAGGCTGCGGCGGGGCACACCCGCACCTGCTCGGTATGCAACAAAGTAGTATTCGAAAACCACACCTATAAAGATGGTGCCTGCACCGCTTGCGGCTACGGGCACGCAAACCACACCTATAAGGACGGCACCTGCACGGTCTGCGGTTTGGAGCACGAGGCGCACATCTATGTGGACGGGACCTGCTCGGTCTGCGGCGTCGTGCATACGGCGCACGTCTACGGCGACTATGAGAGGTCGGAGGAAGGGCACACGATGGCATGTACGGTGTGCCACAAGGCGCAAACCGGGGCGCACGACTATGAAAACGGCGTCTGCAAGGAATGCGAATATGCCCATGTGAACCATAGCTATACCAACGGCGTATGCACGGTCTGCGGCTTCGAGCACGAAGCGCACGAATACGGCGCCTATACGCAGACGGCGGACGGGCATTCCCGCTCCTGTACGGTGTGCCATAAGGAGGAATCCGGCACGCACGTCTACGAGGGCGGCATCTGCACCGAATGCAACTACGCCCACACGGGTCACGCCTTCACCTATTCCGAAAAGACGGAGACCGAGCACACGGGGACGTGCAGCGTCTGCGGCAAGGTCGAAACGACCGCGCACACCTATGCAAACGGGGTCTGCGCAGACTGCGCCTACGCCCACACGGGTCACACCTTCACCTATTCCGAAAAGACGGAGACCGAGCACACGGGAACGTGCGGCGTCTGCGGCAAGGTCGAAACGACCGCCCACACCTACGAGGGCGGCGCGTGCACCGAATGCACTTACGAGCATAAGGAGCACGAATTCGACGAATATATCCAAACGGAAGAGTCGCATACCCACACCTGTACGGTGTGCCACAAGGAGGTCTCCGCAGAGCACGCCTATGAGAAAGGGACATGCTCCGAATGCGGCTACGTCCACGAGAACCACAGCTACGGTCCGAACTATCTCTGCACCGTCTGCGGGGCGGAGAAGCCGCTGTACGTCATCAACGAGGACAGGACGCAGGTAATATTCGGCGAATATCCGCAGACCGCGCTCACCGACGAGAACGACCCCGACTCCTCTCTTCGCAATCAGCTCACCAGCATCGTGGGCACGCCCACGAGCGGCTCCATGGTCTCCAGATGGAAGAGCTTCCTCTACTTCAAACAGGGCTCTTTCAACGATTACGCGTTCTATATCGACTACGAGTATCAGGGCGTCCGTTACCGCGGGGTGAGATTCAAAACCTACCGCCCGCGGTACACCAAGGACAACGCTATAAGTTCTTACAGCAATGTATACCGTTACGGGTACAAAGCAAATACGATTCATTGGTTCAAATACGAGCCCATCACGTGGCGTGTTTATAAGGAGTTGAACGGCAAGGCGTGGCTGGAATCCGACCTTATCCTCGATTCGCAGGAATTCTATACCACGGCGAACGGGTCGTCGTACTCGCTGAGCGGGGAGACGATCTACGAAAACAACTACGAACACAGCACCATCCGCGAATGGCTGAACGACGACTTTTTCAAAGCGGCATTCGTCGAGCGGGAGCAGGCGATCGTCCTTGATACCGAGGTGGACAACAGCGGAATGACCACGAACGAGGGCGTTTATAACCGCTATACCTGCAACAACACGACGGATAAGGTGTTCCTGCTCAGCTGGGACGAAGTCAGTCCGAGCATGCAGCTTCCCGTCAAGATCGAGCAGCGCAAGCGTAGACCCACCGACTATGCCAAGGTGCAGGGCGTCGAGACGGGCGTCCAGTTCGGCGCCGAGGACGACGAGGAGTTCGGCTGGTACTGGATGCGCTCTCCCAACGGATATTATTCACAGTATGGGAGGTATATCGACGGCGCAGGACAAGCGATCGATATGAATAAGCACGAGGCAATGACCTTGGCGGTGAATTGCAGCGCCTGCGGAGTCATCCCTTCCCTCTGGATAACGCTGTAAGCGTCCGAAAAAAACATCGAGCCGTCCGAAATTTCGGACGGCTCTTTCCTTTCGCGCGCCGCGGCGTCTGCCGCGGCGCGCCCGTTTACCGCTTGATCAAGCTCTTTCCCGTCATCTCGGGCGGAATGGGCAGCCCCATGATCTCGAGAAGGGTGGGGGCGAGGTCGGCAAGGATCCCGTCCTTTCGGAGCGTCGCGCCCCTGTACCGCTCGGAGATGAGCACGACGGGCACGGGATTCGTCGTGTGCGCGGTGAAGGGCGAGCCGTCCTCCGCGATCATCCTGTCCGCATTGCCGTGATCGGCGGTGAGAAGCAGCGACCCGCCCATGCCGAGAATCTTGTCGACGATCTGTTTCACGCACCCGTCCACGGTGTGCACCGCCTTGACCGCCGCGGGCAGGACGCCCGTATGCCCGACCATGTCGCAGTTGGCAAAGTTCAAGATCATCACGTCGTACGCGCCCGAGGAGAGCTCGTCGAGCGCGCGCGCAGTCACTTCGTGCGCGCTCATCTCGGGTTGCAGGTCGTATGTCGCGACCTTCGGGGAGTTGATGAGCACCCTCACCTCGTGTTCGTTGGGCGCCTCGATGCCGCCGTTGAAAAAGAAGGTGACATGCGCGTACTTCTCCGTCTCCGCGATGCGCAGCTGCGTCTTGCCCGCCTTGGCGAGATATTCGCCGAGCGTGTTGTCCATGCTCTGCTTGGGGAAGGCGATCGCCACATTCTCGAAGGCGGCGTCATAGACGGTGAAGCACACATAGGAAGGGTGCAGCCAGCCCGTCTTTCTCTCGAACGCCGTGCCCTTGGGGACGACAAACTCCTTCTGTGTGAAGGCGCGGGTGATCTGCCTTGCGCGGTCGGGACGGAAGTTGAAGAAGATGATGCTGTCCCCCTCCTCCACGAGCGCGACGGGTTTTCCGTTCTCGCAGAGGTTGGTGGGCAAAAAGAATTCGTCCGTCACGCCCGCCGCATACGAATCTTCGAGCGCCTTCACGGGGTCGTCCGCATGCACGCCCGTGCCGACCGTGAGCATGTCGTAGGACTTTTCGAGACGGTCCCAGTTGTTGTCGCGGTCCATCGAATAATATCTGCCCGAGAGGGAGGCAAGCTTGCCGTATCCGAGCCTTTTCAGCTCGCCGAGCAGCTCTTGGACATAGTGCACGCCCGAGGTGGGGGAGACGTCCCTTCCGTCGAGGAAGGCATGGACATACGTCTCGGGCACGCCGCGCCGCTTTGCCATTTCGAGCAGGGCAAAGAGATGGGTGATGTGGCTGTGGACGCCGCCGTCCGAGAGGAGCCCCCAAAGATGCAGTTTTTTGCCCGCGCGCTTTGCGCCGTCCATCGCCTCGATGAGCGCGGGATTTTCAAAGAAGGCGCCGTCCTCGATGGCTTTCGTGATCTTGGTGAGGTCCTGATAGACGATTCTGCCCGCGCCGATATTGAGATGCCCGACCTCGGAGTTGCCCATCTGTCCGTCCGGGAGCCCCACCGAGCGTCCGCTCGCGCCGAGCGTGGCGGAGGGGTACTCGCGAAGATATGTGTTTACGTTTTTGCTGCCGTCAAGATAGATGGCGTTGCCCTCATGGGCGGGGGAGAGCCCGTACCCGTCCATGATGATGATCGCATAGGGAATTTTCATAGATCGCCTCACATTGGAATTCATGACTATTATATAAAAATTTGCGGGATTTCGCAAGCGGACAGCGGGGATACCGTAAAAAAATTGTGTCTTTTTTCGGCGGAGGGAGGATTTTTCCACAATATGTCGGAAAATGTCGTGCAAGATGTTGCAAATCGGCAAAAAAATATGGTATAATAAATTGCCGCTGTATGCAATTCTTTCGGGCAGTTCGCCCAATCGACCGCGGCGCAGGAGAAGATATGTCTGAACATTACGACGCAAGAGATCTGACCATTCTCGAAGGGCTGGACGCCGTCCGTCTCCGTCCGGGCATGTACATCGGCTCGACGGGACCGAGAGGGCTCCACCATATCCTTTGGGAGATCGTGGACAACGCCATCGACGAAGCCGCCAACGGCTATGCGGACGCCATCGACGTGCGCATCTACAAGGACGGCAGCGTCTCCGTGGAGGACAACGGGCGGGGCATCCCCACCGACATCCACCCCAAGACCAAGGTCTCGGGCGTGCAGGTCGTCTTTACCCAGCTCCACGCGGGCGGCAAGTTCGACGAGCA
>CANQOB010000025.1 GCA_947625385.1 uncultured Clostridia bacterium | reverse complement strand
GCCAACATTTAATAGTGCGATAGTCCAAAATATACACCAATCTTTCCTTTATGTACATACAGTTCAAATTCGGATGCTGCTGTGCCGCCAAGAACAATTACAGCGGCAAAGACGGAAAATGACAACTGAATCAATCTTATAAGGAGGTAATTTTATCGAACAATAAATGTCAGAGTGGCGCGAGGGAACCGACGACTGCGGAATCTCGGACGAGAAGCTGAAATCGTTGGCACGGGTACTTTTGCCGATCATCCGTAACTATCTTTCGACGGAGGAAGGCAAGAGAAATTTAGCCGAATGGACGGCTGAACGACAATTAAATAAAACAGAAAAGAAAAAAGAGTCCCGTTGAACCCATAGGGACACCCGAAAGGGGACGCACAAATAAGAGCGGTTTATAGAAATTATAGGAAAGATAATCAGAGAGGCTAAAGCCGAATGTCACAAACCTAAAATGGGGTCCCCGCAAAAAGACAAAGTATTTTTGCGGGGTGTAGCGGCGCAGGCGGGAGCGATTCGCTCCCGTCTGTCTTTATAGCTTGAAGTTTTTGAACTCCTCCATAGAAAAAGATAATCCGAACGTTTTGCGAATTACAAAAAAGTTCGAATTATCCCAATGTGGCTGGGGTAGCTGGATTCGAACCAACGAATGACGGAGTCAGAGTCCGTTGCCTTACCGCTTGGCGACACCCCAATTTGCGTATCATATTTTATCAAACCTCGGAGAAATTATCAAGCATTTTCGCATGCTTTTGAAAAATTTCTCCGAAGTTTTTCAAAAAAGTCTTTTTGGGGAGCCGAGGATGCACGTTCCGCACCGGTCGGCTTTGGGGTCGCAAGCCCGCGAGGCGTTTAGAATTTCACCGAAAAGAACATGTACCCGCTGTTGTAAAGGAAGTCGTCGTTGAAAAATTCTTCCTCCATATCGTCGAAGTGCTCGTCGTTCGCCTTGACGGTTTTCGGGTGATAACTTTTATCGTCCCGTAAGACGTCGCCGAGTTGACCTCTTCAAATCGTTGAGAACATTATATCATGCGGGCAAAGAAATTTCAAGTATATTCCGTAAAATTGTTCAGAGCAGTTTCCGATCGGGGAGCGAAAGCCGCTGCGCTCCCATGAATTCAATTCCCGAACGCGATGCGGAGGGAGCGGGAAAGCGGATAGAATTTCGGCTCGCAAGCTTCGGGGTCCTCGCGGCGGAGGTCGAAGGCGGTGACGGAGCGGTCGGCGTTCGTCGTCACATAGTAAATTTTGTCGTCGCAATTCATGCAGGAGGAATAGACGGTCTCCTCGTACACGCCCTCTTTGAGGCGCACGCAGCCGCGGGGCATGGCAACGTTGTCGAGCATGCGGAAGAAGGCGCTCACCGAGCTCTCTTCGGTCTCGTCGGCAACGGTGTTGGCGCGGGCGAAGGCGGCGCGGACGAAGCGGGAGGACGAAGAACTGTCGCCGGGGAGCCCCAGAGCGCCCATGCCGCGGCTGTAAGGGGCGAGCTCCAAGCGGTCGGAGAAGCGGCTGACGGGCTCATACGGGGTGAGATTGAGGTAGTCGTTGAGTTTTGAGAGCTGCACGGGGAAAGGGGGATTGTTCGTGAGCACCCCGACGGGATTTTCATAGATCATGAGACCGTCCCCGGTCGGTTCGGCGACAAGGCTCCCCGTGGCGTCCGAGATCATAAAGTGCAGCGGCGTGACGGGAAAGCCCGCGCCGAAGGGCTCGTGCACAAAGTTGATGCGCGGAAGAAGCGCTCTTGCGTCGCCGAGCGTCTTGCACGTCAAAAGAACGTAGGGGATAAATTCGAAGGAGGCGAGATTGCAGGCTCCCTCCTTTTTTTCATGATAGACGGCGTTTTTGGGGAAATTCAAGCCCGCGACGGCGAGACCGTGCTCGTTCATCGCGTCATAGAAGAGCGGAACGCCGCCCGCGACCGTCGCAACGCCGATGAGCGCGGACTTTGTTTTGGGCGTTTCGGCAAAACGGAAACGCCACGGGAAATTGCGCGGAACGATGGAGACGCCTTCGCCGAAGGAACCTTCGAGATCGAGATTGCGCCCGAAATAGTGTTTTTTATTCGTATAAGAAATGGCGGTACACATACAACTCCTTCGCGGGCGCGCGCGTTCAGACTCGTTTGGGTACCGTACACTTTGCGCGTGCTGCGCACGCACCGCGGGCGCTGCATGCGCATCACGCTCAAAGCGTACGGTTTTGTTTTTTTTCGCTCACCCACTCTCTTTTCATAAGGAAGTATATCACGCTTTTGGGGGGACTTGCAAGTTTTATGCCAAATTTTTTATAAAACAGTTGAAAAATTTCCCTGTTCGTGCTATACTGAAAACTGCGACACAATAGAATACTGTTAACGTTACAACGGCTCAACGCAACAAATATGGGTGTATTTCCATGGCGTTTGATTTGCAGCGTATCTTGTACAAAATTAGCCGGAACTGACGATTTTGTTTAGCCCCTAACCGATTGACTTTTCCCTCGATTAGTAGTAAAATTTATTCAAGTAGCTTTACCGAAGAGGAAATTACAATTATGGAATTTTTAGGTGGCCTTACAGAAAATATTATAGCGAGCATTGTTTCTGTTCCAATTATAGCTTTCCTTTCGTTTTTGCTTTATAAAATTCTCCGCGAAATGTTTCGGGAGAAATTTTATAAAGCGCTGTTTTCTAACTTGGGGACAAATCATCCGAAAGACATAGAACATTATCGTCTGAAACACTATGTAAAGCACTCTTTTGTTTTGGAAAGAGCGGAGGCGGACGACGAAGTACTTTCATACAGGCAATTTATAAAAAAGGTCAAGACGACCAAATTTGTGATTTTGACGGGTAGCGCGGGCATTGGAAAATCCAAACTGATGCAACGGTTGGCGTTTCAATTCCGTTCGCATTATCATAAGGGAACAACCGGGGAAGGGATAAAGAATTATGGTATTTTATTCTATAAACTCAATGGAGATGAATCAGTTGAATACATTGTTTCTCGCATAAAAGCCAATTTTATAAATTCTCAAATCAATTACACACTGTTTCTTGACGGATTGGATGAGATGTCCGGTATACAAACAGACAGTGGGGATAAAGTTCTAAAAGAATTGATTCGTACTCTTAATAAGGAGGTCTCGGGAAATTGTAAAACCATTTTTATCTCTTTGAGACCGGAAATTTTGGGGAAGGGGTTCTCTTTTTCCAAAGACATTCGCGATGTGGAAATTGCGATTTTCAAACTCCAAAATTTTAATGAAAAGCAAATCGTAAAGATGTATCGCAACGAAAGTCGGATAACTAAAAGCGACGGTGATACGTGGAAAAAAATCCCCGCAAAGAAGCGAAGAGAAAATATCAAAAAGTTAAAAACAGTTGTAAAAAACAATCCCGAGAGCGTTTTTACCTATCCATTGATTCTGACTTGGGCAAATGAGATCTTGTCCGAGAAATCTGTTGAGAGCTTGAAATATATTTCTTGGTATGAAGCCCTCGGCGTAGTAATAAAACAGGAGTTAGAGCGGGAATGCGTTCTTTATTGCAGCACAAACAATTTCGACTCTCCGGACGAAAAATCTTATGCCCGGTTTGTCCAAGACGGCACAGATTTCCTCAAAGAAATTGCTGTTAAAATGGCGTTGGCAAATAAAAAGCAATTGACCGAGGCAGAAATATTTGAAGGTGAAAATACTGTCGCGAAGCGATTGTTATCAGCATACGGGAAAACGTCGATCATAGCTCGTCATCTGCTTCGATATATCGATTGGTCTGAAAAAGACGGACCGATATACTACGAGTTTTTGCACAATACGATCTTTTGGCGTGTTTTGGCGGAAGCATTACTTGACCCGGACACACCACAGGAAATTCGCGCCCGAATTATCTTAAAAGAGGCAGAAAACAAGTTTTCAACTCCGCTCTTAGATTATTGCCATCAAGGGCTGTGGTGTATTTACAAAGAGAGGGTTTTTCCGTATCGAGACGAATTAGCTTATCGGAGAGATATCAATAAAAAGGCGGTTCGTTGTAGCACAGCAGGGAATGCCGTTCCATTGGAAGTTGTATTATCCTGCTGTTACGAATTTGATGAAGTCACGGTCGATTATTCCCTTCGGTTTGATTCCGTCAGGATTCGGGAGTTTGTCGAGGAAAGAAAGCTCGATCTGTCCTGTGCAAACATACAGGATCTTGCTCTCTTAAATTGCTTCGGGAATGATAGTTTTGATATTCTCGATTGCTCCTTGACCCATGTCGTAAATGCGGTTATCCCCAGCCATGTGAAAGAGGTGAAGTTCAGGAAGTGCACTTCGCTGAGAAGCATCTCATTCCCGGACGACAGTTGCCTGACAAAGATCGGGGAGCGGGCGTTTGAGGGTTGCACTTTGCTTCCCGTCATTACGATTCCCCAAAATGTAACAAGCATTGAGGCATACGCATTTGATGAGTGTAATGGGTTAAAAAGCGTTGTTTGGAATGCCGAAAACTGTACTAAGGCATATAATTTCCACGACTATAAGACAGAATCTGGTTATGGTACTTCTATAGTGGGTATTTTTTGGGGTTGCAAAAATTTTGCGACTGTAACTTTCGGGGAAAATGTAAGAATCATTCCACCGGGTGCGTTCAAATGGTGCCTTGGGCTAACAAACGTTAAAATCCCCAACAGCGTGACCGAAATTGGAAATAGTGCGTTCTATGGTTGCTTTAAACTTGTTGAGGTTTGGAATTATTCCCAACTTCCCATTGAAAAAGGCAAAAGTAGCAATGGCGATGTTGCGTACTATGCAAAACATGTCTATACGGTCAACGAGCAAAGCAAGCAGACGGTGACCGATGATGGCTACATTTTTTATGAAAACGACGAAGAAGTTTATTTGCTCGGCTATACGGGGAACAAAACATCTCTCACTCTTCCTACCACAAGCCCGAGCGGAAAAGACTATGCCATCTATCAATATGCGTTCCGCGACGGGGCATTTACAAGCGTCACCATTCCCAAGAGCGTGACCTCGATCGGAAAGGGTGCGTTCTTGGATTGCAATTCGCTGGAGGCGTTGTATATCACCGATCTTGAAGCATGGTGCGGCATTGATTTCCATAGTACTTATGCCAATCCGCTTTATTATGCACATCATTTGTATGTAGACGGGCAGGAGGTGACCGATTTGCATATCCCCGATGGCGTAACCGAAATCAAACAATATGCGTTCGAGGGTTGCAGTTCACTGACAAGCATCGTCATCCCCGATGGCGTGACCTCGATTGGAATGCAGGCGTTCGAGGGTTGCAGTTCACTGACAAGCATCGTCATCCCCGAGGGTGTGTCCTCAATCGGGAAGGGAGTAGTCTGGGGGACGGCTTATTGTAAGAACAGTGCGAATTGGATAAATGATATTCTCTATATCGGTGAATATTTGATTAGAGCAAGGGGCACGATTTCGGGCGTCTGTAACATCAGAGAAGGTACAAAGTTGATTGCCGATAATGCGTTCACGGGATGCCGTTCGCTGACAAGCATCACTATCCCCGAAAGCGTGACCGCAATCGGAAATTATGCGTTCTGTAATTGCAGTTTGCTTCAAAGTGTGACGTTTGAGGGAGACAGCGAACTGACCTCGATCGGGGATGTTGCGTTCATGTGGTGCGATTCTCTTAAAAGCATTACGATTCCCGAAAGCGTGACCATAATCGGAGAACGTGCGTTTGATGGTTGCAGTTCGCTGGAAAGCATCTTTATTCCTGAGAGCGTGACCTCGATCGGATGGTTGGCGTTCCATAATTGCAGTAAGCTGAAAAGCGTAGAGTTTGAACGGACGGACGGGTGGAAAGTATCAACAAATCCCGATATGAGTAATGCGATAGATATAGCGGTGAGCGATCCACAGTCCGCTGCGAAATATTTGACGTATGCTTATTATAATTGTTATTATTTGAAGCGTTATTAAAATGAAAAGCGTTGCGGAGCGAGCTCCGCGGCGCGGAAGAGATAACGAAAAGCGCACCCGAAGAGGGTGCGCTGATTTTTTGAGATCTTATACGATAAAGTCCGCTTTCGTCAGTTTGTAGACCAAAGTGCCCAATCCGCCGATGAGGGGTTCCTCCATTTCGAGCAAGACGTTGCGGTAGAGGTTCTCGCCGCCGACCCGGTCGGCATAGATGTACGTTTTGGTCGTGCCCGTGTTCCCGTCGGCATAGCCGAGCGCGATCTTGTGCGCATCCACCGTTTGCTCCGTTTCCGTGCCGTTCCTAATGAATTTCGCATCGTATTCGACGCTTTGCGGCGTGCCGAGCGTCCCCGCGGCAGCACAGCGCCAAACCTTGTCCTTGACGGGGTTGACCGTGCGGAAGGAGACGCCGTTTGCCAGCGTCAGTCCGCGCATGGCGAAGAGGACCTGCTCGTTGTCGAGATAGGTGCCCTCTCCCCGGAGGTCGATCTCCGCGCTGTCGCTCGGCGATGCGTCGGGTCGGAACTCGTCATCGGAGGACGAAAGAAGGTGGTTGGTGAACGTCACCGCCGCCTTCGAAGTATCCCAATCATACTTGACCTCGAAGGAATAGTTGTACTTTGTGAGGGGATAGCCGTTTGCCGTGAGGTCGGGGACTACGCTCTCTACCGTGCGTTTGCTGTAATAAGGGCGCAGGGGAGAGGCATCGGTTTCGAGCGCGAACCACACATCCGAGTGCACCGTTTCGGTGACGGTCGCCTCGGAAGAGCCGCTGTACACCACTTCCGCGACAAGATCGGCGGAGAAGAGGTAGGCGGGCGCGCCGTTATACGAAGTGTAGGTGAGGTTGGTCGTGTACGTTCCGTCATAGGCGGCATACAGGGCGCCTTCGATTTTTTCGATCTCCTTGGAAGTCACGGAATACACGAGCGTCTCCTTTGCCGCAAGGGGGTTGGGATTGTTGGGGGAAGGGTACCAGTTCGGCGCGATCGTCAGTTCCGGGGTGACGCCCGCGCATGCCGTGAGCAGCGCGAGGGGGAGCAGAAGAACGAGCGGCGCAAGTCGTCGGGATCTCATAGAAACTCCTTATCGAATACTTCGGGAGTTATTATAGCATAAATTTTTCGATTTGTAAAAATAAAACGCTCAAATACGGGAAAAATTTCCGAAATCATGATATAATAGAGAAAAACGGAGAGAGGCATGACGAAGATCATCGGCGCCCCCACCCTCGACGACGCGGTCGCCGCGCTCGGGAGGGAGGTCGCCCGCTGCGAAGAGAGAGGAGAGGAGGTTCTCGTGTTCTGCGAGGACCGTTTGACGCTGCTCGCCGAACGCGCCGCGATCCGCGAGACGGGCGGGACGTTCCTGACCGAAGTCACCACGTTCGCCCGCTATCTGAAAGGCTCCGCGCGCACCCTCTCCAAATACGGTTCCGTGATGGCGCTCTCCTCCATCATCGAGGAGAACGGAGACCGCCTCCGCTGTTTCGGCGTGGGCTCCGCGCAGGCGGTGTACGAGACGCTTGCCCAGCTCCTCTCGTCCGGCGTGACTTCGAAGATGCTCGAAGAGAGCGCGCAGAAGGCGGAGGGCATGCTGGGGCGCAAACTCGGCGATCTCGCGTTTCTCCTCGAAGCCTATGAGACGTTTTTGAGGGAGAACGACCTTCTTGACGAGAACGGATATCTCTCCATGCTTCCCGCCAAAATCGAGGAAAAACGTCCCCCTGTCGTCATTTTCTTCGGGTTTTCTTCCTTTACGAGGCAGGCGCGCGACGGGGTGCGCGCGGCGATCTTGACCGCGCAGTCTGTGACGGGCATCTTCCTTGCGGGCAAGAGCCGTCTCTACACCAATGAAGCGGCGAAGGAGTTCCGTCTCATCGCGGAGGAATTCGGCGGGGCGGAGACCGTCATGGAAAAAAGCTCCCTTGCGGGGGAAGCCGCGGTCTTGTCGGGGGAGCTCTACGCCCCCGAAGCGACCGTGAAAAAGCGGGCGGCGGCGGGCGTCTATTGCTTTACGGCGGCGGACGAGCGGGAGGAAGCCGCGAAGATCGCCGCGCTCATCAAGCGGGAGACGGCGGCGGGCAGAAGATACCGCGACATCACCGTTCTGACGGGGAGCGCGGACGATTTCCCCGCCGTGGAAAAAGCGCTCTCCGCCTATGAGATTCCCTATTATCTCGATCGCAAACGCAAATTTTCCGAGCATCCGTTCTGCGCGTTCGTGCTCTCCGTGCTGGACGCGGCGGCATGCGGCGGGCTGACGGACAGTATAGACAATGTTGCCGCAAGCGTCTATTTCGGCGATGCGGGAGAGTACCGTAACTACCTCGCGCGGGCGGGCGGCAGGTTTGCCGTCCGGCGGGAGATCCGCGCGGATGCCGAGCCTTACGGCGTTCTTGTCGCCGCGCGGGAGAAGATGCTCGCCATCCTCAAACTCGTCCGCGCCAAGGATACGGGCGAAGGCTACGCGCGTGCGATTCGCGCCCTGTGGGAGCTGGTGGACGGCGAACGCGTGACCGAGGAGCTCAAAGCGGCGTGCGAGGAGGAGCGGGCGTTTCTCGACATCGGAAAGCTCTCCGCCGTCCTCGATGAGACGGTACGCGTCGCGCCTGCGGGCAAATTTACGGCGCGGCAATTCTACCATCTTCTCAAAAACGGATTGGAGACGTTCGGGGTCTCCGTCCTGCCCCGCCATGCGGACGCCGTATTCGTCGGCGACGCGGGCGAGAGCAAAATTTACCGCTCTCCCGTTCTCTTCCTCGCGGGGATGACGGACGATGTGCCCCACGTCGTGGAGGATACCGCGGTCATCACGGACGGGGAGATCAAAAAACTTTCCGCGCTCGAAGTGGAGGTGGAGCCCTCCATCGCCGTCGTCAATGCGCGGGCGCGCGAGGCGTTCGCCTTGAATGTATGCAGCTTTTCCGAAACGCTGTATCTGAGCTGTCCGCGCAGAAAGCGGGGAGAGGAGACGGCTTTGAGCGAACTCTTCCTCTATGTCGGGCGCACGTTCGAGACGCGGAAACTTCCCGATCTCTTCCCCTACGATTGCAGCGCCTTTTCGCCTGCGCTCCTCACCTATTTTTCGAGCGGCGACGAGAGCCTTCTCGCCGCGCTCCGAGAGGCTTTTTCGAGGGATGTTTTCGGGCATGGTATGCCCGTTTTTCCAGAAACGCTGCGGACAGGCGTTCAAAAAGCGCCCGTTCCCGCGGCGGCGTCGCTGTATTTTGCGCGGGAGATCTCTCCCACTTTGCTCGAAACGTATTTCCTGTGCCCGTACAAGAGTTTTGCGATGCGCGCGCTGCGGCTCGACGAGGGAGAAAGTCCCGTGACGGGCGCCGCGGACGCCGGCACATTCGTACATACCGTCCTCCAACTTACGGCAAAAAGATTCAATGAATTTCCCGATGAAGCCGCCTGCGGCACGGCGGCGCAAGCCGCCGCACGGGAGCTGCTCGCCTCGCCCCGCTTTTCTCCGCTCTCAGAGACGGCGGCGGGCTCTTATGCGGGAGAACGCCTCGTCTCGGAGGCGACCCGCGTTGCGCAAGCGGCGTTCCGCCAGCTCAAAGGCTCCAATTTCCGCGTCCGCGAGGCGGAGACGGAGCTCACCCTCCCCGCCCTGTCTATACGGGGAATCGCGGACAGGGTGGACGAGACCGCAAACAGCGTCCGCATCATCGACTATAAGACGGGAAAGATCGACGCGAGCGCGGCGGCATACTATACGGGGCGCAAATTGCAGCTCCAACTGTATCTTCTCGCCGCGTCGAAGGACAAGCGTGCGGCGGGCGCCTTCTATTTCCCCGCGGCGGATGACATCACGCCGGGCGGCAAGAGCGAAGAAAAATTCAGGATGGAGGGCTTTTTTTGCAACGACCGTGAGACGGTCTCCGATATGGACATCACCGCGGAGGGCGGCGAAAGTCTCTTTTTCCGCGCGGGGAGCAGGTCGGCAAAGGGGATGGACAGGGAAGAATTCGACGATTTTCTCTCCTATGCGCTGCTCGTCTCCGAGCAGGCGGAGCGGGAAATGCGCGAGGGAAATATCCGTCCGTCGCCCTATCATGAGGCGTGCAGCTACTGCAAATTGAAGGGCATGTGCGGGTTTTCGGGCTCCGAGAGACGGGAATCCGACATCGGATGCGGCAGTATCGTCGACATCGTGCGCGCACAAAAGCACAAGAAGGAGGACGGGACATGAGCCATACGCAGCAGCAGCTCGACGCCATCGCCGCGCGCGGCAAGACGATCGTCTCCGCAGCGGCGGGGAGCGGAAAGACGACGGTCATGATCGACCGCCTCGTCTCTCTTATCGAGGGCGGCGAGAGCGTGGAAAACATTCTCGCGGTCACCTTCACGAACAAAGCCGCCGCACAGATGCGCGAGCGCGCCCGCCGCAAGCTGATCGAGCGGTACCGCACCGCAGACGAAACTCTGCGCGCGCATATCCGCCGTCAGCTCGACGCCCTTCCCCTTGCCGATATCTGCACCGTCCATTCCTTCTGCGGACGCTTGGTCCGCACCTATTTTTATCTCGTGGACGTGGACCCGAAGTTCCGCATCCGGGGAGACGACGGAGAGGACGCGGCGATCGCAAAGCGCGCCGAGGACGAGACGTTCGAGCGCGCCTATGAGCAAAACAGCGCATGGTTCGGGCGCCTTTTGTCCGCCTATTACAGGAACAAAAAGGACGAGACGCTCCGAAAGGCGCTGCGCGCGCTCTATGCCTCCGTGCGCAACGTCGCAAATTACAGGGAGCGGCTCGAAGAACTTCTCGCCGAGCCCGCAGAGGACGCATATTCCCGCGCGCTCGCGATCTTGCGCGAATCCTTTCGCTCGGCGGCGCTGAAAATCGCCGAAGAGAGCAAAAAGCTCATACCCATGTCCGAGACACAGGCTCCGAAAGGGGTGAATGTCTTGCTTGCATTGGCGGAGTTCGGACAACAACTTGCGGGCTCCGACGTTTCTGCCATGTGCGAGATCGCGGCGGGCACGGCGTTTCCGCCTTGTCCGAACCGCAGCAAAAACGACCCCGCGGCGTCCAAATTCATCGACCGCATCCGCGCCGTCAAAGGGCGCGCGGAGAAGCTCGCCAAAAATCTCGGGACCGCGTCCGACGAGATCTGTTTTGCCGACTTTGCAAACGCAAAAGAGACGGCGGATGCGCTCATCCGCCTCGTGCTCGCCTATGACGAGTGCTATGCCGCCGAAAAGCGGGAGAGCGGCGTGCTCGACTACGACGACCTCGAGCATCTCGCCCTTGAAATTTTGAAGGACGGGGAAGTGCGCGCCGCCGTGCGCGAAAAGTACCGCTTTCTCTTTGTGGACGAATATCAGGACATCAACCCGCTGCAAAATGCGATATTGGACGCGGTTTCGGGCGAAGAGGTGTTCTTTGTCGGCGATAAAAAGCAGGCGATCTACGGATTCCGCGGCAGCAGCGCCAAGTTTTTCGGGCAGCAGGAGCGGGCGCTGGGCGGTGCGCTTCCGCTCGATACCAACTTCCGTTCCGCTCCCGCCGTGCTCGACGCCGTAAATTTAGTGTTTTCCTCCGCCATGGAAGGGTATGTCCCGATGACGGGCGGGGAGCGCTTCCCTGTGCGCGGGGAGATCTTCCTGCACACCGCCGCGGGGCAGGAGGAAGAACCGCCGGCGCGCGGCGTCTATTCCGTTCTGCATGCGCAGGAGTACAAGCGGGACGACCCCGTCGCCCGCACCGTTCTTTCGATCGTCAGGGCGGAGTGCGGGCGGGAGATCTACGACGCCGATCTCGGATGTGCGCGCAAAGCAACGTACGGCGACATCGCCGTCCTCGTGCGCAAGCAGACCTCGACTGCCCGCGCGGTCCTCCGCATGCTGTACGAAAACGGGATTCCCGTGACCGCGACCGCCGAGACCGATATCCTCGAATTTCCCGAGACGCAGCTCCTTCTGAACATCCTGTCCTATCTCGACAACAGGCAGCAGGATATTCCCCTCGCAAGCGCCATGCTGTCCCCCCTGGGCGGATTTTCGGACAGCGAGCTCGCCCGCATCCGCATGGGGGCGGGCATCCCGAAAAAGTCCGAACAGACGCCGCCGTTCCGCACCGCCTGCATCGGCTATCCCGCTCTGCATCCGGGCGACCCCGTCTCCGGGAAATTGACGGCGTTTTTTGCGCGCGCCGAACGTCTCCGCGTGCTCGCGCAGGTCAAGACGGCGTCCGAGATCATGTCCCTCCTGCTTGCGGAAGGGTTGGAGGCGCAGATCGCAGCCCAAGGCGGCGAAGAGGCGCTTGCCCGCGTCTTTCGCCTGACGTCGGAGGGCGAGGGCATGAGCGTGCATGCCTTTCTGAAAAAGATCGAAAAGAGCGGGCAGGTCGTTTTCACCGAGAGCGGGGGGGAGGGCGCCGTCAAGATGAGCACCATGCACGCCTCCAAGGGGCTGGAATATCCCATCGTCATCCTCCTCGATCTCGACACAAGCTATCGGATGCCCGACGACAAGGATGAGATTCTCTGGACGGACGAGCTGGGCATCTCGCCGAAGTGTTTCGATTTTGCGGAGCGGACGAGCCGCGGGACGGTTTCCCGCCTCGCGGCGAAACAGCTGCTCGGGCGGGAAGTCGAGGAGGGGGAGCGGAATCTGCTCTATGTCGCCATGACGCGCGCGAAGTGCAGGCTCCACCTCGTATTCGAAAAAGAGAAGCCGAAGGAAAACGGCGCGTCGTTTGCCGCCCTCATCCCGCGGGAAGAACTTGCCGCGCTCTCTTCCGTTTTTGTTCCCGCGCCCTCTGCGGCGGAGACGGCTTCCGACAGGGCGGAGAGGGCGGCGTCGGAAAAAGATATTGCGCGCGCCGCCGCGCCCTACGGGTTCCCCAAGAGCGTAGAGGTCCCCGTCAAGGATTCCGCGACCGGGCTCATCAGGCGCCAACAGGACAAATCGAAGGGGTCATCTTCGGACATGGGTGCCTCGTTGATTGCCGAGGACGCGACCGACGAGACCGCTCTGTTCTCGGAAGAAGCTCCCCATACGCGGGAAGAGGGGCTTGCCTATCATGCGTTTTTGGAGCATGTCGATTTCGGAAAGAGCGCGAAAGAAGAGCTCGCCCGCATGCAAAGGGAGGGACTCCTGACAAAAGAGGAGCTTGCGCTCCTCGATCTTGCGAAGCTCGAAGAGATTCTCGCCATCCCCGCGCTCGCTTCGCTGCGCGGCAAAAAGCTTTGGAGGGAGCGGAAATTCCTCGTGACGCTGCCCGCGGAGGAGTTCTACGAGACGGATGAAGGGGGGGATGTGGACGTCGTGTTCCAAGGCGCCCTCGACCTGCTCGTTTGGGACGAGAAGGGCTATCATATCATTGATTATAAGTATTCTTCGCACGGGGACGACAGGATCCGCGCGGATTATGCGCCGCAGATAAGGCTCTACCGCAAGGCGGTTGCGAAGATCTTCCGCGTTGCGGAGAGCACGGTGCGCGCGACCGTCATCAACATTGCCTCCCAACGGGAGATCATTTTCTGAAATTCACCCTTTTTCCGCATAAAATCGCATGTTTCGACGCTGCGTTTCGGCTATCCTTACTTTGATCATGGATATTTTCGAACCCGTCGTCCGCGCGCTCGCCTGCGTGCCCGATTTCGTACCCTTTCTCATCTACCCCGCTGTGCTTGCCGTCGTCGCCGTCCTGATGTTGACGCTCGGCGGCAGAAAAGCCTACCCTTACGCCGCGAGCGCGCTGGGCGCCGCCGCGTTTTCCATCCTCGCCGCAAAAGATGTGGCGTCGGCGTTCGTTTTTGCGGGATTTTACGCCGCGCTTGCCGCCGCGCTCCGCCTGCTCTTCTTTTTGCCCGTTCGCGGGCGCAAAAAAGGGAAGCGGAGCAAGGATGAGAGAATGTATGAGAAGTTCCGCGCCGATCTCGCGGAGGGGGGAGAGGGCGCGCTGCCGCCGAAGGTGGAAAAATTCGACGCAGAGCCGGTCACCGCCGAGGAGAGCGGGCTGAGCCTCTGCCATGCGGAGCAGCTGCTGTCCCGTCTTTTCAAGCTCCCGCTGTCCGCGACCGACCGGCTCGAGGCGGAAGTTATCTCGCGCTCCCTCGACGCATACCGCGAAAAGCCCCTCTCGGAGGAGGAGCTCCGCACGCTCAACGACTGCCTTTCGGCGGTCCTCAAACTGACGGCAAAGTATAAGCTTTGATCAAACGTTCGTCAGGGTGTTGACTGCGAGCTGCACGAGGCGGTTGCTGCGCCGTGCGCGGGACAGGACGGCGGGCGTGATGCGTTCCCCTGCCACGGCGACGGCTGCGCCGCGCTCGTCAAAGACGCTTTTTTTTACCCTCCTGCCCAAGAGATTCGTGCCGTTGAGCAGTTCGGCGGCGCGCGGGACGGGTACGCGTTTTTCGGGAATAATTTTTGTTTTTTGCACCTTGTTTTCGGACATGGGTGCCTCTTTTTTTGTCTGCGGCGGTTTTTTCGGCGGCTTTTTGGCGGCGGGGACGGTCATGCCTTCGGGGTAGACGACCGCTCGCTCCCCCAAGGCGACGCACCGCGCCGGAATCTGCGTGAGCGCACGGCTCGAAGAGAGCAGAAACACGGGTTCGGCGTCCTCGCCGAGGCGGACGTCGGAGATCGTCCCGAGCAGGATGCCCGCGATGGTGTAAGCCTCCTTCCCGACGGGGGAGGGCACGCCGTTCGGCGCCGAAAGTCGGCGCCCCGCCGCGATGACCGCGTCTCCGACGGAAAGAATCGCCCGCGCGGGCAGATAAAATTCCTCCTCCTCGGCGTCCGCGCAGACGAGGCAGGAGATCTTGGCATAATCGCGGGAAAGATTGGCTGCGACGACGTAGCCTCGCTCTTCCCCCGTGGGCGTGAGTACGGGTTTTCCGATGACGTTTGAAAGTTGCATGTTCGACCTCTTTGCTCTATGGTATTCTTTTTCCGCACCGAAAAGCAGGGGATAGCTTGTTTGAAAAGAAAATTTTTTGTCGGATTTTTCCGCGCTTTCCGAGCTCCCCAAAAACTATGTTTTTGACGCTCCCGAAAGGTCGCCCGAAACCCGTCTTTCAGGCGCAAAAAGTGGCGATCATGGCAAAATTTCACGCTTGACAAAAGAAAAAAGCCGTTGTACAATGAATTTCGGGGGGAATGCTATGGAAGAAACGCTGCGCGTTTGTATCGTCGAGGACAACCCGGATGAGACGGAGAAGCTCCGCACCTTTCTCGGCAGATACGGCGAAAAGAGACACTATCGGTTCAATGTTGCGAATTATTCCGATTCGCTTGATTTTCTCGAAGAATTCCGCGGAAATTTCGATCTCATCTTTATGGACATCGAACTTCCCCACCTCGACGGTGTGGAAGTCGTCCGCCGTATCCGCAAGATCGACAAAAGGGTCATCGTCATCTTTGTGACGAACATGGCGCAGTACGCCGTAAAGGGGTACGAAGTGGACGCGCTGGACTTCATCGTCAAGCCCGTGCAGTATGCGGGGTTCTCCCTCAAACTCGACAGGGCGGTGGAGCGCTTCCGCAGCATGCAGGACAAGGAGATCTGGATCTCGGAGCGCGGGAACATGCGCAGGCTCCGCACGTCGACCATCAAATATGTCGAGGTCGCGCACCACAACCTCATCTATCACACCACGGACGGCGATTTCAAGACGTACGACCAGCTCAAATCCGCGATCGGACAGCTCGCGGACTGTCCGTTTGCGCTCTGCAACCGCTGCTATCTCGTCAATCTGCACTTTGTGACGGCGATCGAGGAGCTGTGCGTCGTCGTGGGGGGAGAGCCGTTGCAGATCTCCCGCAACAAGCGCAAGGAATTTTTACAGAGCCTCAACGAATTTTTGGGAGGGAAATGACATGGATTCTCTTCTGCTTTACCGTTTGCTCTTCATGGCGGAGCTCTTTACCGCGGAATTTCTCTTCATCCTGCATCTGCGCAAGCGGAAGTATTTCGCCCTGCGCTTTGCGGCGAGCGTTTTGACGGGGTTCGGCCTCACCTTCCTCTTCCTTCTCGTGGAAAAGCTCGTGCCGTCCTATACGCCGAACGCCTTCTACACCTCGTTCACCTTCCTCGTCCTCTTCGCCTGCACCGTTCCCATGCTCGCTTTCTGCTGCGACGAGCCGTGGATCAACGTCTTTTTCTGCGGAATCGCCGCCTACACCACGCAGCACTTCTCCTACGGCGTGGCGAACTTCATCCTCTCCCTCATCGAATGGGGGAGAAGCCCCATCCTCGGCATGTACTTCGGGAACGCGATCGACTTTACGGAGTTCAACCTCAACACGCTCTTCATCGCGCTCGTCTATGTCTTTGCCTATTTTTGCTCCTATCTTTTGCTCTATCTTGCCTTCGGCAAACGCATCAAGCGGGGGGAGAACTTCAAAGTGCGCTCGCTGTCCGTCCTGTTTCTCGTGGTGGTCGCGCTCATCGTGGATATCCTCCTCAACTGCATCGTGGTCTACTACGGGAACGACGACAACATTGTCACCACGCTCATGTCGACGGTCTATGAAAACCTGTGCTGTTTCTTCCTGCTGTACATCCAATTCGGGCTCATCAAGCGCGGGACGCTGGAAAACGAGCTCGTCGTCACAAAGAGTCTGCTGCGCGAGATCGAGCGGCAATACAAGCTCTCCAAGGAGAGCATCGACCTCATCAACATCAAATGCCACGACCTGCGCCATCAGATCCGCGTCATCGGCGAGGGGAAAGGGCTCTCCGACGAAGCGGTGAAGGAGATCGAGAACGCGATCTCCATCTACGACGCCAAGGTGCAGACGGACAACGAAGTCCTCGACATCATTCTCACCGAGAAGAGCCTCAAATGCACCAGCGAGGGCATCGAACTCACCTGTGTGGCGGACGGACGCGCGCTCGATTTCATGGAGAAAACCGATTTGTACGCGCTCTTCGGCAACGCGCTCGACAACGCCATCGAAGCGGTGATGGGGCTGCATGCCGAGCAGCGCTCCGTCGGCGTGGTGGTGCGGCGCGTGGGGGAGATCGTCTCCGTCAATATCCAGAACTACTTCGGCGGAGACATCGCCTTCGACGGGGACGGTCTCCCCGTCACGAAGGGGAACCGCGACTTCCACGGCTTCGGGATGAAGTCCATCCGCCGCATCGCCACCAAGTACAAAGGCACGCTCTCGGTGAGCACGAGAGAGAATGTTTTTATCCTCAATTTGCTCATTCCGGTCCCGAAATCGACAGAAGAGGACGCAAAAAAGCATAATTAGGACGAAAGAGTTGAAAAATCAAAACTTTTCTTGTAAGCTCTTATCAGAAGGGGCGAATGTGCGCAGTTCGCTCCCCGAAAATCCGAAAGGAGGAGTTTATGAGGAAAATACCTTGGGGCATACTCGCGGGAATCTGTGCGATCGTCGTGTTTTTTGCGACGATCGGGACGGTTGCCGCGTTTATTGTTCTGAATAGCATCGCGGGTCAGACGAATACGACAGCGACGATGTTCGACGAATGGTGGCAGACTCTCTTGTTTGTTGCCGATATCGTGTTCGTGCTCGGGTTTGCGGGCTCGCTCACGATGTACATTTTGGGGGTCGTCCGCACAAGGAGGGGAAAAGAATGAAGAAGATTTTCAAGCGCTCCGTATGGGCGCTGCTCACGGTATTCTTTACGTTCTTGTTTGTGATCGTCCTCGTATTGGGACAGATCGCCGCCCAATATGCGCCTTGGATCGATACCTTCTTCAATGCGAGCCGCGTAGATCGCGTGGAGACGGGCGACGGCGAGGAGGATGCGGAGTATTTCAAGACAAAATATCCCCTGACAGAGGAAGCCAAGGTGGACATGCGCGCGGAGACCAAGGATGTGACGGAGCGCGTCAATGAAGAGGGCAGCGTTCTTCTCTGGAATAAGGGCGGTGCGCTTCCGCTTTCTTCGGGGGCGAAAGTGAGCGTATTCGGACATGCGGTCCTGAAATGGATCTATACGGGCATCGGAAGCGGCAGTGTCAGCGATATTGCGGTAGAACCCGATATAGAGACTTCGCTCACAAGCCGCGGCTTTGTCGTCAATCCCGAAATGGCAACCGCATATCGCTTTTTCGAGCGTCTCGGGAAGGGCGGACCTTCCACGGGCGGCAGCACGAGCGAGGCGTCGTGGTCCGATATCAGCGGCAGGAGCGGTCTTGTCGACAAGATCGCCGAATACGGAGATGCAGCGATTTACGTCTCTTCGCGCTGGGGCGGCGAAGGCGGCGACCAAAATCTCAGCGCTTCCAACAGCGCCGACGGGGTAGGCCTCTCTTTCTCCAACGAAGAGGTGAGCGTTTTGAAGGGACTCTGCGACATGAAGGCAGAGGGACGGTTGAAGAAGGTCATCCTCGTGATCGATTCCGCGAATGTCCTTTCTCTCCGCAATATCAAAGATCTCGATATCGACGCCTGCCTTTGGGTGGGCTGGGGAGGCGATACCGCCACGGACGCGCTTGCGGATCTGCTTGTGGGGAACGCCAATCCCTCCGGCAAATTCACAGACACGTGGGCGTGGGATATCCGCTCCGCACCCGCGATGGAGAATTTCGGAAATTTCTCTATGGGGAATTCCGAGGGAATCCCTGCGGATTATAACAAATACGTGGTCTATCAAGAGGGCATCTATGTAGGATACCGCTACTATGAGACCCGTTACGAGGACCTCGTGATGAAGCGCGGCAACGCCGACGGTGCGGCGGGCGTGCGGATGGGCGAGGCGAAGTGGAACTAT
Source organism: uncultured Clostridia bacterium (assembly GCA_947625385.1). Lineage (GTDB taxonomy): Bacteria > Bacillota > Clostridia > Christensenellales > Borkfalkiaceae > Gallimonas. The sequence continues at coordinate 3,273 of CANQOB010000025.1, read as the reverse complement.
GCGGACGAGGTCGCCTACACGTTCGGGCACGGTGAAAGCTACACGACGTTCTCTTACGGAAAACTTTCCGTGAGAAAGGACGGAACAGACTATAAGCTCTCCGTTTCCGTCACGAATACGGGCAGCGTTGCGGGCAAAGAGGTCGTGGAGATCTATCTGCAAAAGCCCTACACGCAGTACGATATCGAAAACAAGGTGGAGAAATCCGCCGTCGATCTCGTCGGGTTTGCCAAGACGGGACTGTTGGAGCCCGGCAAATCGGAGACGGTGGAGATCACCGTGCCCGAGTACGAGTTCAAGAGCTACGACAGCAACGGGAAAAAGACCTATATCCTCGAAGCGGGGGATTACTACCTCGCCGCGGGCAGGGACGCGCACGACGCGCTCAACAACATCCTCGCCGCAAAGGGATATACGGAGAGCGACGGCATGGACGCTGCGGGCGACGCCTCTTTCGTGCACAAGCAGACGTATGCAAAGGACGACTTCGAGAAATATTCCGTTTCTCCGACCGGCTATTCCGTGACGAACCAATTCGACAATGCGGATATCAACCGTTACAAAGGGACCGAGGACCAGAAGATCACCTATCTCTCGCGCAATGACTGGAACGGCACCTATCCTTCCTCCGTCACCCTCTCTTGCACGAACGATACCTTGCTCAAAGATATGCAGTTCGACAGGGAAGTCGCGGAGGATCCCGAGGCGGAGATGCCGCTCTACGGGACGGTCACTTCGGAATTCGGCGCCCTGTCCCTGGTTCAGCTCAGAGGGCTCCCCTATGACAGTGAGGTATGGGAAGATCTTCTCAACCAAATGACTTGGGACGAGCAGATCCAATACGCCGTCAACAGAATGTGCGGCGCGGAGAGCATCAACGCGCCGAACGGAAGGATTTTCGACGGTCCGTGCGGGCTTTCTTCCGGAAGCAATGAAGTCAACGAATACGGAATTGGTTCGCACTATGCCTTCCCTTGCAGTCCCATTACGGCTTCCACGTTCAATGTGGAACTCGTGGAGGACATGGGAGAATGCTTTGCGGAAGAATTCCGCCACAACAACCTGATCGGCGTGTACGGCTTCGGCGCCAATACGCATCGCACCGCCTTTGCAGGACGGAATTGGGAGTACTATTCGGAGGACGGCTTCCTCGCAGGTCTCATGCATTCCTCGGAGATGAAGGGATTCCGCACGCGGGGCATGGTCGCGATCACCAAGCACTTTGCGCTCAACGACCAGGAGACGAACCGCATGGTGGGCATCACGACTTGGTCGAATGAACAGGCTATCCGCGAGATCTATTTGAAGGCATTCGAACATTCGGTGACGGACGGCTATTCGAACGCGTTCATGACGAGCTTCAACCGCATCGGAGCGACCTGGACGGGTCTGCACAGCGGGCTCTTGACGGAAGTCTGCCGCGGGGAGTGGGGCTTTGAAGGCTTCTACCTCACCGACGCCGGGAACACGAACAAGGTGATGGGTTCCGCCGAAAACACTTCCGTCTTTGCGGCGGGTCTGATCGCGGGGAACGACTGCTGGTACACCAATATGGATGTGCATTCCCTCGATGATTACCGCGATAATCCGACGGTCATGCAAGCCGTGCGCGAATCGGCACACAGGCAACTTTGGGTGACCATCAATTCCGCGGCAATGAACGGAATCACCTCCACGACGCGCATCATGTCGGTCACGCCTGCTTGGGAACAAGCGCTTCTCGCCGTGGAGATTCTCTCGGGAATCTTTACCGCCGCGTCCCTTGCCATGCTTGCGGTATCGTGGGTGTTCTGGTACAAGGACGAGCGTAAAACGAAAAATTAAATGGCACATACGGGCATGAATCCCGAAATCAAAATCGAAAAATAAATTTTATAAGGAGAAAAAAGTATGAAAAAGTTCTTTAAGCTTTGCAGCCTCGTGCTCTCGTTCGTCTTTGCGACGACGTTCCTTGCCGTCCTTGCGGCATGCGGACCCGCAGACGAAGGCGACAACGGCGACAACGGTAACAACAATCCCCCTGCGCACACGCACACCTTCGAGAAAGGTTGGACGTACAACGACACGGACCACTGGCATAAGGCGGACTGCGGTCATGAGGAGATCGCGGACAAGGCGGCGCACGAATTCTCGGGCAACAGGTGCACGGTATGCGGTTACGAGAAAACGGTGGAAAAGACGGCGAAGTGCGACATTTACTGCCCGGTCTGCGGCAAGTGCATGGACGTCTATTGCCAAGAGGATACCGAGAAATGCGGCGACGGGTTGACATCGCACATTTTCGAAGGGGAATGCTCGGAGATCAAGGACAGCGCGAGCTCGAATATCAAATGCCGCCGCAGCCAGGATTACGGGGATGACGATTACATCAACGATGAATATATTGCCGTATTTTACTTGACGGGTTCGAACGGCGCCTCCTGCACGTTCAAGATCAATGCGAGCAAAGATTGCGTCGTGACGTTCCGCGTCCGTGCAGGATATATGGACTATCAATCCGTCTATACGGAGAGCATGTCCGTCCTCATCAACGGAGAATTCCTGGAAAACGATGCTTATCTGATCGGTTCCCCCGAAGGCAAGCGCGATAAGTGGTTCTTTGATTGGGTGAACCTCGGGTGCATCTCGTTGCACGAAGGGGAGAACACGATCGAATTGATCGCATTCTCCGGCGACCCTGCGATCGGGCACACGCTGGACAAGATCGAGCTTCTTTCGGACAGCAGCGTGGAACTCACCTGGCAGGAAACGGACAACACGAGCAGATACCAATGGCTGGAAGAAAGCTAACGGAAAAGGAACATCGAGACGGAATTTAAGGGCAATCAAGCGAGTTCATTACTTCCTCCCTAAATAAGTAAGGCTCCGGGGATATTCCCCGGGGCTTTACTTTGTTTCGTTTCGGCGAAAAGGTTTCGCGCGATTTCTTTTGCTGACGCAAAACAAATACGCGCGAGCGAATGAGTGGTTGCGGCTTAATAAGCTTGATTCCGATTGGATGTTTCAACGGACAGTGTGCGTACCGTGGTGCGCAAATGCAGTGAAAAAGCAAAAAGCGTGGTTTTTGCTTTTTCCTTTATTTTGAGAATACGGGCGCGCGGCGGCATCATTCGATGCCGCCGCGCTTTCTTGCCTCGGTTTTCCGCCGAGAATTTTTTATATAAAACAGGTCGCGCGAGGCGAAAATTGTGGAAATCCGAAAAAAATTTTCGGGTTTCGAAAATTTTTTTCTGAAAATTTCCAAAAACGCTTGACAAACAGGGGGGGGTGGTA
>CANQOB010000024.1 GCA_947625385.1 uncultured Clostridia bacterium | reverse complement strand
AGGGAAAGCAAGCAGAAGCTCATCGACTGCTTTATCAATGCGATTTACCTCTATGATGACAAAGTAACTTTCATTTTCAACTATAAAAACGGAACGCAAACGGTCAGCCTTGACGAGCTTTTGTGTTCGGATTATAATTGCCTCGGTGCACCATTGAAGCGGGAGAGGATAAATCCTCTCCCGCTTCAATGTGTTTACGAATTTATGACAGAACTTGTGGGTGGAGGCGATTGCGGGAGCAATCGGTTTGCGGTCAAAGGAGTTTGAAATCAGAAAAGTTAGCCGCAAACTTGACAATTGATAATTGTCAACCGGGGCGCGCCGCCAAAGGCGCAAGTCCTGTCATCCGCACCACAAGATATAGTGTTGATTTGTTGAAGTCAACACTATTTTTTGCCGAAAAGACCAACTAAGCCCGAAAATTTTGGGACTGATTTTGGGACTAATAACGGAACTTTTCTGCCATTTCAAGCTGGAATTCTTCGGAAAAGTGCGTGTAGACAGATTGCGTCATATTGCGCTTGTCAGGCGTATGCCCGACCCATTTTCCGACAAGCGGTTCGGATTTACTTTTTATCGGTGAGTGCTACTTGCGTTTCTCCTGTTTTTATGGTATAATTATAGCGATAAACAGGAATTTCACGGAGGGATTATGCCGTCAAGCAAGGAATATTTGGATTTCATTTTGGAGCAACTATCCGAATTGGAGGACATAACCTACAAACCTATGATGGGTGAATTTCTGATTTACTATCGCGGCAAACTTGTCGGAGGGATCTACGACGACAGATTGCTCGTAAAACCCGTGAGATCCGCTCTATCCTATTTGCCCCAAGCAGAGTATTCCTTGCCGTATGAGGGCGCAAAGGAAATGCTCAATGTGGACAATGTGGACGATAAGGTTTTTTTGACAGGATTATTTGAGGCAATGTATGACGACCTGCCGATGCCGAAAATGAAAAAGCGGTAAACTCAATTTAGGGGAAAACTCGATGAACAAAATAAAACAATTATTGATTGTTTTGACAATTTGCTTTACACTTGCGGGATCGGTCGTTTTACTATACCTTCTCGACCCGGCTTTTATCCCCGACGCTTATAGAGTTACGTCAATGGTGATCGTCGTTTTCTGGGCGTTTTTTATCATTCCCTCCATGCTTTTTGACGTGAAATTGGCAATAAAATATTTCGGAAGCAAATCCCCCGAGTATGCTTTCAGGGACGGCGTACGCATCGGCGTCATTTTGGGATTCGGCGGAATCCTTGTATTGAGTCTGCTCGTTTCCCCCATAACGGGAATATTGTGGTATATCCTTATTGTCAAAGAAATCGTCTTATCGAAGAAGAATAAAAATCAATATCCGGACAACTCGAATGAAAACGATATTTTCGATACTTAAAAGAACGCAAAACAATATGGTATGATGAGAGAAAGGGTCAGCGGGGAGAGCACGAAAATGAGTACGGAAAATCCGAAAATTTTTGAAATCATGGAATATGTACAGTCCGCCAACTTAAAGGGAAGCGTGACGGTCGTCGGCGAAAACGAATTTCTGTGGGATTTAGGCGGTGTTTTTTTGCGGTTTTCTGTGGACGACCGCGAAACGACCATCGGATATTCGCATCATAAAAACAAATTCACGGAGATCGCGCATTTTCATGAGAATACTTGTGACGTCATCGATTTCATCCGAGACGTAAACAGGGAAGACGCAAGGGTCCACATTGCCGCTTTTTTGTTCGGCGGTTATCTCGAGATCGAACAAAAGTCGGCCGAAAAAAAGAAGAGCCGCTTTGTCCGTCATTACTATTCGGAAGTATAAATTTCGGTTTGCCGACAGGCAGCCCGGCGACAGTGCATAAACGGCGCGGGGGAGATAAAAATCTCCCCCGCGCCGTTGTTCGTTATTTCGTTTTATTTGAGAAATTCCTTGGCGGCGCGGTCCATTTCGCGCTTGCGGTCGCGCTCGGCAAGCGAACGTTTCTTGTCGTAAGTGTGTTTTCCCTTGCAGAGGGCGATCTCCACTTTGACGAGAGCGTCTTTCAGATAAATGCGCAGAGGGATGAGCGTATAGCCGCGCTCGTTGACCTTGCCGACGATCTTGGAAATCTCCGTGCGGTGCAGAAGAAGCTTTCTTTCCCGCCGCGCCTCGCGCGTGGAGAACGCGCCGCTCTTGTCGTAGACGGCGATGTGCATATTTTTGAGAAAGACCTCGCCGCCGCGAATCTCGCAAAAACTTTCGGAAAGAGACGCCTTTCCCGCGCGCAGAGACTTGACTTCCGCGCCTTCGAGGACGATTCCCGCCTCGAATTTTTCCTCGATGAAATATTCGAAGGATGCGCTTTTGTTGACGGCAATCTGTTTCATAAAAATCACCTCAAACGAGTTTGAATTGCACGCGGCGGGAGCCGAGATCTACGCCCGTCACTTCGACTTTGACCGCTTTTCCGATGCGGTACTGTTCTCCTCCGCCGATGAGCGTCATCCCGCGTTCGTCCAAGCGATAGCTGCCGCAATCGAGCGTTTCCAAGGGGATGATGCCCTCTACCGAGTTGGAGAGCTCGGCAAAGAGCGCAAAACTTGTCACGCCCGAGATCGTCGCGTCGTACACTTCTCCGATCTTGTCCTGCATGAAGGCGCAGATATAGAGTGCGTCCACATCCCGCTCCGCCTCCTGTGCTTCCCGCTCGCAGCGCGAGGACTGCGCAGCCGCTTCGCCCACAAAGTTTTGGAACATCTCGCGCGCTTTCTCCGCGTTTTGCAGCGTTTCCTTGACGATGCGGTGCACGACGAGGTCGGGGTACCTGCGGATGGGGGAAGTGAAGTGGCAATAGCAGTCGGAGGCGAGCCCGAAATGTCCCACATTGTTCGGCGAATACGCCGCCTTCATCATCGAGCGCAGCATCACGCGGTTGACGACGGATGCGAGCGGCGATCCTTCGAGCGAGGACAGCACGCGGCTGTAATCGGCGGGCTCGACGTGTTCGGGGTCAAACCGCGCGGAGAGACCGAGCTGTTCCAAAAATCCCGCAAATTCCTCTGCTTTTTCGGGAGAAGGGCGCTCATGCACGCGAAAGACCGCAGGGACGTTCATTTCCGCCATGTACCGCGCCACGCATTCGTTGGCGAGCACCATGAACTGCTCGATCATCTCGTGCGCGAGTTCGCGCGGATGTTCCGGAATCGAGATTTGTCCGTTCTCGAAAAGAATCTTCGTTTCGCGGAGCTCAAGGGAGACGCTTCCCCGCATCGCTCTTGCCTGTTTGAGAATTTTCGTCAGCTCCATTGCGGTATCGACGAAGGGGATGAGGTCGGGGTACTCCGCTGCCGCGGCGGCGTCTCGCTCGTAGAGTTTCATGACGGCGGCATAGGTCATACGGTGGCGGGAGCGGATGACCGAGGGGACGATTCGGCTATTCAGGACGTTTCCCTTGCGGTCGACCGTCATCAGGCAGGAGAGCGCCAAGCGGTCGACGCCCTCGTTGAGAGAACAGATTCCGTTGGAGAGCGCGGGCGGCAGCATGGGCAATACGCGGTCGGGGAAATAGACGCTCGTGCCGCGCGCATACGCCTCTCTGTCGATGGGAAGACCGCGCGCCACATAGTGGGAGACGTCCGCGATGTGCACGCCGAGCCGATAGACGCCGCCCTCGCGGGAGACGGAGATCGCGTCGTCGATGTCGCGGGTATCTTCGCCGTCCACCGTGATGATGAGCTCGCTTCGCAGATCTTCGCGCCCTTCGGGAAGGGGACGGCGCTGCTCCTGCTTTGCCGCTGCCGCAAGGACCTCCTGCGGGAACTGCGTGTGCAGGCTGTGCGAGCGGATGAGCGCCTCTTCCTCCACGAACAAATCCCTGCTCTTGCCGAGAACGGCAAGGACTTCCCCGACGGGACCGTCCCGGTAGGAGACGATCTTGACGACGGTCTTATCTCCGTTTTTCGCATTTTTTTGTCTGCCGGCGGGGATGAAAACGCGCGACGAAAACCGCCTCTCGGCGGGAAGGAGATATCCCGCGCGCCCTTCGCGGCAATAGGTGCCGACCACTTCGGACATGCCGCGGGAAATGACGGCGAGCACTTCGCCCTCGTCCTCGGTGTTCTCGCGGTGAAAACAGAGCACGGTGTCCCCGTGCAGGGCGCCGTGCAGCGAGGAGGCGGGGACAAAGAGGTCGCCCGAGCCGTCGAAAGGGGAGAAAAAGGCGAATCCGCGTTCGTTGCCTGCGATCTTTCCTTCGAGCGCGCCGAATTGCTTTGCGGTGCCGAAACGCTCGCGCTTGTCCGCGAGGAGTTCCCCGCTCCGCACGAGCGCGTAAAGATGGGCGCGAATCGCCGACGCCTCCCGCCGTCCGAGACGGAGACGGGATGCGATCTCCTGCGGCGTCATAAGGGCGAACGCGCCGCTCTTGATTTGGTTGAATAGGGACTGTCTTGCATTCATGATGACAAAAAAAACGGGCAAGCAATCGCTCGCCCGTTGCGGTTTTCTCTTATGCCCCCCAGATCGCGTCGATTTGCAGAATAAAGAATGCGACGGAAAGGACGCCGAGCACTACGAGACAGATCACCGTCCACAGTTTGAGTTTGGACTCCGTGGATTTGCCCTTGTTCTTGCCGTAGAAGGTCTCGCTGGAACCGCCGAGCGCGTCGATTCCTTGTGAGTTGCCCGGGGTGAGCATGACGAGCACGATCGAGGCGATCGCGGCGACGCCCATCAAAACGACGAACACGATGCTGATTGCGCGATACGTATTATAAATAGGCATGCTGGAAACGGGAGCCAGCAAATTAGACAGAACAGATGTGAGATCCATAGCGCTTTTTCCTTTTTTTACAAGATACAGCAGAGATTATACCATATTTCCTTGGAAAAGACAAGTTATTTTCAAGCAGTTTATAAAATTTTTCAAAACAAAAACATCTTTTGCGCGACCGCACGCCATTGATTGACAAAACGATCGCACGGGACTATAATTAGGATATGGACAACTTGATTCTCATCGGCATGCCCGCTTCGGGAAAGAGCGCCGCGGGAAAACGTATCGCGGCGAAACTCGGTTGGAGCTTTGCGGACGGGGACGACCTCATCCGCGCCGCGGAGAAGCGAACGCTTCCGGAGATCATCGCGGAGCGGGGAACGGAGGGCTTCCTCGAAACGGAATCGCGCGTTCTTTGCGCGCTCTCCTGTGATAAGACGGTCATTGCGACGGGCGGGAGCGCGGTATATTCGCCGTCGGCGATGGCGCACCTAAAACGCCTCGGCAAGGTCGTCTATTTCAAGATCGGCGCCGAGGAGCTTGCGCGGCGGATTCCCGACCTTGCGGCAAGGGGCGTCGTCATGCGCGGCGGCATCGCAACGCTCGAAGCCCTTTCCCGCGAGCGTGAGCCGCTCTATGCACGGTATGCGGACGTCACGGTGGATTGCCGCGGACTTGCCGCGGAGGAGATAGCGGATGCGGCGCTCGCCGCCGTCCAAGGAGTGAATATGAATTACAAACAGCTTGCGGAGCGTCTGCTCCCCGGGGAATATCCCCCGCTCGAAACATTCGAAACAAAATATCCTCCGAGATCGCTTCCCGATCGGGCGGAGGTCACCCGTCTCGCGCCGTCGCCCACGGGGTTCATCCACCTCGGCAATCTCTTTGCCGCCATCGCGAACGAGAGAATCGCACATCGCAGCGGGGGGATCTTATATCTCCGCATCGAGGATACCGACTTGAAGCGCAAGGTGGACGGCGCGGTGGAGGCGGTCATCAAGGCGCTCGACTATTTCGATATCCGGTTCGATGAGGGCGCGGAGATCGGCGCGGACGATACCTATGCGCCGTGGTACCAGCGGCAGCGCGCGGACATTTACCGCGCATATGCCAAGTCGCTCATCGAGCGCGGCAGGGCGTACCCGTGCTTCTGCACAGAGGAAGAGCTGACGGCGCTGCGCGAGGAGCAGACCGCAAAGAAGGAGATCACGGGCTATTACGGCAAGTACGCCAAGTGCCGCGATCTCTCCGAGGAAGAGATCTACCAAAAACTCGATGAGGGCAAGCCCTATGTCATCCGTCTCAAATCGCTCGGGAATCCCGAAAACAAACTCAAATTCCGCGACGCGGTCAAGGGGGAGATCACCGTCACCGAGAACGACCAGGATGTCGTCATCCTGAAATCGGACGGTATCCCGACCTATCACTTCGCGCACGCCGTCGACGACCATCTCATGCGCACGACGCTCGTCATCCGCGGCGAGGAGTGGCTCGCCAGCCTGCCCATCCACATCGAGCTCTTTGAGGCGCTCGGCTTCCGTCCTCCGCGTTACGGGCATAACTGCTCGCTCATGAAGCAGGACGGCGAGACGCGCAGAAAGCTCTCCAAGCGCAAGGACCCCGAGCTCTCCCTCGAATTTTATCGCAAGGAAGGATATTTTCCGCGCGCCGTCAAGGTCTACATGCTCACGCTGCTCAATTCCGACTTCGAGGAGTGGTATCTCAAACATCCCGACGCGCCCCTCGAGGATTTCCCGTTCAAGGTGGAAAAAATGGGCAAGAGCGGCGCGCTCTTCGACCTCGACAAGCTCAACGACATCTCCAAAAACGAGCTTTCGCGGCTTGACGCCGAGGGGATGCTGTCGTTTTTGCGGGGTTGGGCGGAGGAATTCGGCACCGCCGCGCAGAAGGGGTATTTTGCCGACCGCGGGAAGATGCTCCGCGTGCTCACGCTGTGCATGGGCATCGGCGGGAAGAAGCGCCGCAAAGACTTCGTTACGGCTTCCCAGGCAATGGAGTTCGTCAAATACTTCTTCGAGCGTCCCGAGACCTTCGACGAGTACCGCATCGCGCCCGAGGCAAGGCGTACCATTCTTGCGGAACTTCTCGGCGTCTATCGCTTTGACGACGATTCGCAGACGTGGTTCTCCAAGGTGAAGGAGGTCTCCGCGCGGCAGGGCTTCGCGGTGGACATGAAGGAATACAAGGCCTGCCCGGAGGCGTGGCGCGGAAGCGTTGCGGATGTTGCGGAGATTCTCCGCATTGCCGTCACGGGCAAGGCAAATACCCCCGACCTTTGGAGCATCATGCAGATCTTGGGGGAGGATGAGGTGCGCACGCGCATAGAGGAGGCGATCGGATGAGCAGAGCAGATGAGATCTTTATCGAAAATTGCAAGGATATCCTTGAAAACGGTGTTTGGGATACCGACCTTCCCGTGCGCCCGCACTGGGAGGACGGCACGCCCGCGCATACCGTCAAGAAATTCGGCATCGTCAACCGCTATCGGTTGCAGGAAGAATTTCCCATCCAGACCATCCGCCGCACGGCGTTCAAGAGCTGTATCGACGAGATTCTCTGGATCTGGCAGAAGAAGAGCAACAATATCCACGATTTGAAGTCCCACATCTGGGACAGTTGGGCGGACGAGAGCGGAAGCATCGGTAAGGCGTACGGCTATCAGCTTGCGCAGAAATCGATCTATCGGGAAGGGGAGTTCGACCAGGTCGACCGCGTGCTCTACGACCTCAAACACAATCCCGCATCGCGCAGAATCATGACGAATCTCTATAATTTTCACGATCTGCACGAAATGCACCTCTATCCGTGCGCCTATTCCATGACCTTCAACGTCTCGGGAGACACGCTCAACGGCATTCTCAACCAGCGTTCGCAGGATATGCTCACGGCGAACAACTGGAATGTCGTGCAGTATTCCGTTCTGCTCATCATGTTTGCACAGGTGAGCGGGCTGAAAGCGGGGGAGCTCGTGCACGTCATCGCGGACGCACACCTCTATGACAGGCATATCCCGATCGTGAAGGAGGTCATCGCGAACGAGCCGTTGCCCGCGCCCAAACTCATCGTGGACCCCTCGGTCAAGAACTTTTACGACTTTACGGCGGACAGCTTCCGGCTCGAAAATTACGAATTTCATCCGCTCGACAAAAAAATTCCCGTTGCGATCTGAGGTGGCTCATGCGCGCGATCTTCCATGCAGATAAAAAGTGGGGAATCGGAAAAAACAACGGTCTTATGTTCCGTCTCCCCGAAGATATGAAATTTTTCCGCGAGACGACGAGGGGAAAAGTCGTCGTTATGGGGTACAATACGCTTCGCTCCTTTCCCGGAGGGAATCCGCTCAAAGACCGGGTGAATATCGTGCTCTGCCCCGAGGACGTCGCGGGCGTCATTACCGTGCACAATTTGCACGAACTCTTTGAGGAAGTCAAAAAATATCCGCCGGACGATGTGTTCGTCATCGGCGGAGCGAGCGTCTACGGCGCGCTCATCCCGTACTGCACGGAGGTGCTCGTCACCAAGGTGGACGCGGACGGGGATGCGCAAGTCTTTGCGCCCGATCTCGATGCGGACGGGGATTTCGAACTCGTGAGCGAGCGGGGACCCGTCGAGGACAACGGCTACTCCGTGCGCTTTTGCACCTATCGGAATCGAAACGTCAAGCCGTATTGAGCGAACGACTTCAAGAGCCCGCCTTCGAAGGCGGGCTTTTTGTATGCAACCATGCTTCCGCAAGGATCAGGGAAAATTTTCTCAAATGCTTGCAAAACTCCGCACACTGTGGTATACTGAATGTGCATCACAATTAAATATAGAATTCATTATCAGGTTACAACTTCGGCATAGGTGTATCCTCTTTTCCTGTTAATGAATTCTTGACGGAAGTTTAATTGTGATGCAACAATATGGGATACCACTGAAGCGGGCGTCTCATATTGAGGCGTCCTTATTTCTTATTGACAGGAGTTTTTTTATGAAGAAGTTTGTAACGATTGCGCTCTCGGTTCTGATGGCGCTCAGCTGTACTTTCGTCACCGCATGCGCGAAAGGGGGAGAGCCTTCGTCGGAAGTGCCCCCCACGCCTTCGACTCCCTCCACGCCGTCCACTCCAACCGAGCCCTCTACGCCCGATGACAAGGGCAAGGACGATGACGGCGGCAAAGAGGAGCCCACGCCACCCGCAAAGACGAAGGCGGAGGCGGTTGCCGCCTTCAACGCCGCTGTGCAGAGCATCCAAGCGGATAAGAATTTCACCTACACGGAACTCGGCACGGAGTACGTTGCCGAATTTGATGGCACAAAGCTCAAAGTGACCGAAGGCGGTGATTCGGTATTCTACGCCACAGAGGCTGAGAAGAATTATTGCTACGCCCTGCAGGATTCCGTGTGGCATAGGGATTTTTCCGAGACGACGGTGGGGGAGGTTTTCACTGCACTCACTGCGGTTTACGGCGATGCCGTCTGGAGCGAATATGACGCGGAGGCAAATCAACTGTTTGGCGCCGCTTCGGGCGGCACGATCAGGGCGGCCGTTCTTGATGGGGCGGTAACCGTTGAAGTGGCGCAGAAGAAGTTTACGCTCACCAAACTCGGCACGACCGTGGTAACGCTCCCCGCTGACGCAATCGACGATACCGACCCTTCCAACTTTATCTTTACGACCGACGCAAGCGGCGAAACGGTCTGGAATGTGAAACTAATTGCTGAAACAATTAAAAATTGGTGGCCGGAAGGATATTACAAAAAATTACAATTTAATGATTGTGATTTGGTTGATATTTTGGCAGTAGAATATAAGGAAAATAGGCTTACATTTTTAGGATATTTTAGTGGAGATACTTTTAAGTGTCTTCAAGAAATGGTAATGCCAAAGAAATATTTTGTAGCATGGCTTAATTCTGGGGACCTTAAGACCGCAAAAGACCTTGTTAAATATTTGAATAGCATAGAATATTCCATAGATATAGGCGGAGCACCAATTATAATTGAGTATTCAACTCTCGACCAAGATTATGCAACCGCGCACAAGCAAGAATTTGAGACATTGACAAAGAACGGTTTTGAACGGCTTGCAACAGTTGGGTATCAAGAGGACGGTATTTATAATGCGGGAATAAAAATAAAGGATTTTGTGTGCGCAAAAATTCTTTTTGGCTTTAAGACGCCAAATACAATTAGTGCTTTAAGTCCTGATATGGGATATACGCGAAATTTTGAGACATATTGTCTTTTGAAAAAGATTGATGGGAGTATTGAGTTTATCAACCTATTTTTTGTAAGCAAAGCAGAAGATACAATAGGAAATGTTATTCAAAACAAGGAAAATTCGTGGATAATTTATAGGATAGGACGAAGGGAAATATCTCCCGAAAATCTTGCCCTGTTTGATGAACCCTTGATGACGATCGGGAGCATTGCCTGAATTGCGCCCGCCTTCGGCTTCTCCCGCTTTCCGCTCTGAAAATCCATAAAAGAAGGGGGAATTTTTTCGAAAAGCCCCCTTTTTTGTTGTATTTTTCGGGCAAAAGTATTATAATCACCTTTGGATGTTTCAATACGAGGAAATTATGCTGAGAGAAGATTTGAGAAACATTGCGATCATCGCACACGTCGACCACGGCAAGACGACGCTCGTCGACCAGATGCTCAAGCAAAGCGGCACTTTCCGCACCAATCAGGTCGTTGAGGAGCGCGTCATGGACAGCGGCGACCTCGAGCGCGAGCGCGGCATCACCATCCTTGCCAAGAACACGTCCATCCACTACAACGGCGTCAAGATCAACATCGTCGACACGCCGATTTCTCGGGGGAAGTGGAGCGCTCGCTCAAAATGGTCTCCGGGGTGCTCATCCTCGTGGACGCCGCCGAGGGACCCATGCCGCAGACCCGTTTCGTCACCCAAAAGGCGCTCGAACTCGGGCTCAAACTCATCATCGTCGTCAACAAAATAGACCGCCCCGACGCGCGCGTCACCGAGGTCATCGACGAGGTTTTGGAACTGCTCATCGACCTCAATGCTTCGGACGAACAGCTCGAGAGCCCGTTTGTATTCTGTTCGGGGCGCGACGGGACGTCTACCCTCGACGAAGGCGGCACGGGAGAGGACTTGAAGCCGCTCTTCGACACCATTTTGTCGCACTTCCCGCCCCTCGAAATGGATACGGAAGGTCCCCTGCAGATTCTCGTTTCGTCCATCGATTACAACGATTATGTGGGGCGAATCGGCATCGGCAGGATAGAGCGCGGGGTCGCGCGCATGGGCGCGGACGTCACCGTCTGCAACGATAACCATAAAGATGTGAATTTGCGCGGCAAACTCGTCAATCTGTACGAGATCGAGGGGTTGGAGCGCGTGCCCTGCGAACAGGCGCAGGCGGGCGACATCGTGTGCTTCTCCGGGCTCGAAAAAATCAATATCGGAGACACCGTATGCGCCGCGGACTGCGTGGAGGCGGTTCCCTTTGTGAAAATTTCCGAGCCCACCGTCGAGATGATCTTCTCCGTCAACGATTCTCCCTTCGCGGGGAAAGAGGGGAAATTCGTCACGACGCGCCACCTCAGGGACAGGCTGTATCGCGAACTTCTGCGCGACGTTTCGCTCCGCGTCGAGGACACCGATTCGACCGACGCGTTCCGCGTGAGCGGCAGAGGCGAAATGCACCTCTCCATTCTCATCGAGACGATGCGGCGGGAGGGGTATGAGTTTCAAGTGAGCGCGCCGAAGGTCCTCTATAAGGAGGTGGACGGCGAAAAATACGAGCCTGTGGAGCGGCTCATCGTGGATGTCCCGGAGAACAGCACGGGCGTGGTATTCGAAAGTATGGGCAACCGCAAGGGCGAGCTCGTCCACATGAGTGCGTTGGGCTCCCGGATGCGGCTCGAATTTCTCGTGCCCGCCCGCGGTTTATTCGGCTATAAGAGCGAATTTTTGACCGACACCAAGGGCGAGGGCGTCATGAGCTCGGTGTTCTTCGAGTATCAACCCTACAAGGGCGAGATCGCACGGCGCGAGGCGGGTTCGCTCGTCGCCTTCGAGACGGGGGAAGCGGTCACTTACGGGCTCTTCAACGCGCAGGGCAGAGGCATGCTCTTCATTACGCCCGGCACGGCGGTGTATGAGGGAATGGTCGTCGGCGTATCTCCCAAAGAGGGGGATATCAACGTCAACGTCTGCAAGACGAAGCATCTCACCAATACCCGCTCGTCCTCTTCGGACGAAGCGCTCAGGCTCATCCCGCCCAAGAAACTCTCCTTGGAAGAGGCTCTCGAATTTATCGCGGACGACGAACTCCTCGAAATCACCCCCAAGAGCGTGCGGATCCGCAAGCGTATTCTCGACGGGGAGTTGCGTGCAAAGGCGCGCGCAAAAGCCAAATTGAGCTGATTTGCGAAGTATTATGTCACGCATAATACCATGAAAACCCCGCGATTTGCGGGATTTTTCATGTCTTGCGGAAACGCAGCGGGGAAAATTCGGGAGGGGAAGCGCATATTTTGCGCCGACGGAGCATACCGTGTACCATGCAAGAAGGCAAGATCAGTGTGCTTACGCTCGAACAACAGAAAAAATTTACGCTGACGGGCGTGTCCTCGGTGGACGGATTTTCCGACACGACGATCACGCTCACGGTGGGCGGCGTGCGCGTGACGATCGGCGGCGCACGGCTCAAAGTGGCCTCTTTTTCCGAAGGAAACGGAAATTTTACCGCCACGGGCGATTTCTCCTCCATCCGCTTTGGCGGCGCGAAAGGGTTCTTCCGTCGGCTGTTCAAGTAGATGGCGCAGACGTTCCATACGTTTTTCATTTGCGTTTTGCTCGGCACGGCGGGGGGAGGACTGTACGACATCGTATCCTGCATCCGCAGACCCTTCAAAAGCAAATGGCCGAGGCGCATCGTGGACGGCGCGTTCTGCATTCTTTTCGCGCTGTTTTATCTCGCGGTCTCTGTGAAGATCGCTCTTCCGACCCCGCAATTCTACATGTTTGCGGCTCTTTTGTGCGGTTTTTGGCTATATTGGAAAACTTTGCATAAAATTGTTGCTTTTTTGTTGCAAAAGATATATAATAGTATAAAACGTATTCCAAAGGAAGCGCAAAAATGTCGAAAAGGCTCACGTTACCCGAAGAAAAAGCACAGAGAATCGCGGTCGCGGCAACCGTCGCAGGCGTCCTTGTCGTCCTCGTCCTCGCGGTCTTTCTCGTCGTCCAGTTCGTCAAGATCGGGCAGCTCAATGCGCGCCGTGCGCAGCTCGAAGAATCGAAAAAAGTTCTCGTCGATGAAAACGCAGAGCTGACGGAACAGAAGGAGCGGCTCGAAGCTCCCGAGGTTCGCTACTTTCTTGCGCTGAAAGAGGGTTGGAGAAGCGATAATTGAAATACGCAGTCATCGATATCGGTTCAAATTCCGTTCGTCTCATGCTTTGGGCGGACGGAAAATCTTTTTATAAGAAAGTCATCGTGACCCGCCTGGGCGAAAATATCGCAAGCGGTTCGCTCTCCCCGGACGCAATGCTGCGGACGGCGCAGGTCGTATGCCGGTTTGCAGCCGAAGGGGCTCGCAGGAATGCCGAGACATTCGCCTTTGCGACCGCGGCGGTGCGCAGTGCGGACAACGGCGCGAAGTTCTGCGCGCTCGTGCGCGAGCTCTGCGGGCTCGAGGTGGACGTCGTTTCGGGCGAACGCGAGGCGGAGATCGGCATGTGCGGCGCGCTCGGCAAGGGTGACGGCGGCATCATCGATCTCGGCGGGGCGAGCACGGAGGTGTGTTTCCGCCGAGGCGGCGCTGTGGACTTTCGGACAAGCCTCCCCGTCGGATGCGTCCGCCTTTTGAACGCCTGCGGGGACGACGGACAAGCCCTGCGGGCAGAGATTCGCGCGGCGGTCGGCAGTTTGCAGGCAAGCCCCGTCTATCCCGTCTATGCGGTGGGAGGGACGGCGTATCTCATGGCTTGCCTCTTCCGCGGGCGCGGAGGATATGACGAGTCGTTGCAGGATACGCCGCTTGCGCAGGATTGGCTGGAAGAGCGGGCGGAGGCGCTTCTCGGGATGTCCGTCGAAGAGCGGAAAGCGCTCCCCGGCATGGACGCTTCCCGCGCGGACGTCAGCGCGGGCGGGGCGATGTTGCTCTCCGAGATCATGAAAACGCTCGGCATTCCCGCGGTGCGCTTTTCCTGCCGGGACAATTTGGAAGGGTATTTAGCGGAAAGGAGGCTCGTATGAGCGGCAAGGCAAAGAGAACGTTCTATAATATTTTCAGTGCGGTTTTGCTCGCGGCGGCATTTGCCGGCGGCGTTCTGATGTGGTGGTTCTCCCCGCGCACGATCTGGGTCGCGGCGGTGGCGGTCGCCGTCTATGTCGTGATTCAACCCTCCGTCCTCATCCATGAGCTCGGACACGTGCTCGTCGGGAAACTCTGCGGCATGAAATTCGTCTCCCTGAAAACGGGGTATCTTCTCTTCGATTGGTCGAAAAAATTCCGTGTGCGCTTCCTTTGGGATTCCACGGCGGGGTCCAGCGCTTTCTTCCCGAAGTCGACGGAGAACGTGCGGGAACGCGTGCTCGCGACGACGGTCGGCGGCGCGGCAGTCAATTTTCTCGTCGGCGCGATTCTCTTTGTGCTGTACTTCGTCCTGCCGTATCATGAAGCGCTTCTGATCTTTGCGTTTTTTGCGCCCTTCAACATCGCGGAGGGCATCTCCGCGCTCATCCCCGCGACGTTTACCGCGGGCAAGACGGACGGTGAAGTTTTGCACGGTCTGCTCAAAAGAGCCCCCGAGGAGGAGGTCATGCTTGCGGTGCTCACCGCGCAGGGCGTGCTCTACCGCGGCGGATTTGCGGAGATCGAGCGCTCCGTTCTCTTCGGGACGCCGACCGTGCGCGAGGATCTTCCCGCGTATCATGCGCTGCTCCTCCTCCAAATCGAGTACCTGCTCGCCAAGGGTGAGGAGGGGGCGTCAAAAGAGATCTACCGTCGGCTCGTAGACGCCGCGCAGGACGCGTCCGATGAAGAGTGGGCGGAGATCGACCGCATCGGCAAGGTGTTTGACGGCGGATTTGTCGCCTCGAAGAGCCCGCTGGCGGGAATCAACGAACTCGAAACCCGTCTTGAACGCAAAAAAGACCTGCCTTCCGGCAGATCGCAAGACCAATAAAGTGCAAGACCGCGGTTACGATCGGCTACCTCCGGGGGTTCCCCGGTTCGGACGATGAAGTTGTGAGGCTCAGTCGGTGAGACCGAGAAGATAATCCGAGGAAACGTTGAAATAACGTGCAATCTTCGCAATGTTGTGCGCCGTGGGGTCGCTCTTGTTCGTTTCCCAGTAGCACACAATTCCCAAACTGACGCTCAGATCCCTTGCAATCGTCGCTTGTGAAAGGCCTCGTTCTTTTCTCAGTTCCATGAGCCGTTCTGCAAAAACTTTCATGGCTCTATTATACTAAATTTCGCATGCAAAAGCAAATGATTTTATGCAAAATGATTTCATTTTCGTGCTAAAAATTGCGGATTCGCGTTTTTCGCGCCGCGCATATTTGAAAAGTTGAGAAAACTTGATGATTCGTGTATTATTTGTATGTCACGGCAATATCTGCCGCTCCCCGATGGCGGAGAGCATGTTTCGCTTCAAAGCCGACAGGCGGGGCGTGGGAGACCGTGTCGCTGTTTCGTCCGCGGCGACGCACAGCGACGAACTCGGGAACCCTCCGCACCGCGGGACGCGCGCAAAACTTGCGGAACACGGCATCCCGCTCGTTCCGCACCGAGCGCGCCTCTTGTGCCGCTCGGACGGGGAACTCTACGATCATATCATCGGCATGGACCGGGAAAATCTCGCTGCCATGAGGCGCATTCTCGGGGAAAAATATGCGGAAAAGGTCAGTTTGCTGCTCGATTTCACGTCCGCTCCGCGCGATGTCGCCGACCCGTGGTATACGGGAGATTTCGATGCAACGTTCGACGATATCTCCCGCGGGATAGACGGGTTTTTGCGGTTTCTCCAAGAACGGAAGGAGCTATGACAGGGCGTCGACGGTCTCGAAAAAATGCGGGAACGTTTTTGCGGTACAGGCGGGATTCTCTATCTCCACCCCGCCCGCACGCAGTCCCGTCAGGGTGAACGCCATCGCCACCCGATGGTCGCCGAATGTGTTGACGCGCCCGCCCTTGACGGGAGCGGGAGAGACGGTGACGCTTTCGCCGTCCGCCGTGCACGGGACGCCGAGCGCGGTGAGATTTTGCTCGATCGCTGCGATTCTGTCGCATTCCTGACGGCGGATATGCGAGATTCCCGTGATGCGGGAGGGGGTGCGTGCAAACGGCGCAAGCGCGGCGACGGTGAGGGCTTGGTCGGAAAGATCGCGCATATTTTCGGTAAATCCGTCGAACGCCGTGACGTTCGTGCCGTCCGCAACGAGCCCTTCCCCGGTCTCCCGGAAGAGGACGCCGCGCGCTTCGAGCAGTTTCAAAAAGGCGGCATCGCCCTGCAAAGAGGGCAGACGGACGCCGCGGACGAGAACTTTTCTTCCGAGAAGAAGGGAGAGCGCGTAAAAATAACAGGCGCCGGACAGATCGGGCTCTACCGTATATTCCTCGGGTGCGGGGCGGCAGGGCGAGAGCGAAAACGTATCGCCCGCCTCGTCGATCTCCGTGCCGAAAGCCCGGATGAGCGCGCAGGTCATGCGGATGTAGCTCGAATCGGTGCGTTCTCCCGTGAGCCGCAGGCAAAATTTTTTGCGAGTCGCGGCGGAGGCGAGCATGATTCCGCTCGCGAACTGTGTGCTCGTATCCGTGCCGAGGCTCAAAGCAGAAGGATTTGCGCCGTCCGAACGAAGGAGAAAGGGGAAACCCTCCCTTTCCCCGAGACATTCGACGGTCGCCCCGCATGCACGGAGGGCGTCGAGCGCCATGGGGCGCCTTTGCATCTGCGGCGAACAGGTGAAACGGTATTCGCCTCCGTAGAAGGCGAGTACCGCGGGAAGGAAGCGTGCCGCCGTGCCCGCGCTTCCCACATCGAGAGAGGCGGTTTTTTTCGGCGCGTGCGAGCCGAAGACCCGGATGCCGCCTTCCGTCAGCGCCCAACCGACGCCGAGTGCGCGGAGACAGGAGAGCATGTCCCTCGTGTCATCCCCCGCTCCGTCGGCGCGCAGCAGGCAGTCTCTTCCTGAAAATGCCGCAAGCAGGAGCGCCCGCGCCAGAATGCTTTTGGAGGCGGGAACGGAAACCGCGATGGGCGGACCGTTGATCGCAAGTTTTTTTACACGATAAACATTCATCATACAGAGTATAACAGACGGACGGGAAAAAGTCAAGATGGTACAGTTTGAAATCATCAGAAGCAAGAGGAAAACGATGCGCCTTTCGGTCCAAAGGGACGGGCGCGTGGTCGTATACGCGCCGCAGTTCGTCAGTGACCGCGAGGCAGAAAATTTTGTCGCCCGCCACATCCGCTGGATAGAGAGCAGGCAGAGCGAGCGGAAAAAGATTTCCCTCGCCGACGGGGAGCGCCTCGAAGTGTGCGGGAAATTGTATACCGTACAGACGGGCGCGCGGGCGAAAATTGAGCAAGACACCCTGTTTTTGCCGCAACAAGAGCGGGAAGGGACGTTGATCGCGCTGCTCAAACGGCTCACGCGCGAACGCATGGAAAAGCTTCTTCGGCTGTATTCGGAGAGAATGGGTTGTCAATATTCTTGTTTGCGGGTCTGCTCGGCGCGAGGGCGGTGGGGCTCTTGCAGCGGGAAAAAGACAATCTCGTTTACCTTCCGTACGGCATTTTTACCGGACGAACTTGCCGAATATCTCGCCGTGCACGAATTGAGCCACACCAAAGAGATGAATCACGGCAAAAGATTTTGGGCATTGGTCGGAAGCGTCTTTCCGGACTATTTGGCACGCAGAAAGGCGCTCAAAGGGTATCTTTGGGCAATGAACATCCTTTAACTTTTTGATTTTTTGACTTTATCATAGTACTATGCGTGACATAATCGTCGAAATAGTACTTCGGAGAAAGCGATATGAACGTAGTTGTATATGGACTCGGCATCATCGGCGGCTCCGTCGCCGCAAGCCTCAAACGCGCGGGTTACCGCGTTTTCGGACGGAACCGCTCGCCGCAGGCTCTCTCTTATGCCGTCGATCACGGTTACATCGACGGGGTCTGTGAGGACTATGCGGGCGCGGACATAGTTGTCCTTGCGCTCCCGCCCCGCGCCGCGATGCGGGAACTCGAAACGGGGAACTTCCCCCCGGGGGCGGTCGTGACGGATATCTGCGGAGTCAAGGCGCCGCTCCTTGCCTGCGCGCGCAAGCGGGGGCTGCGCTATGTCGGGACGCACCCGATGGCGGGGAAAGAGACCACGGGCATCTCCTCGGCGAGCGCTTCGCTCTTCGACGGAAAGAATTTCATCATCGTGCGGGAAGAGGACACGGACGAAGCCGCGCTCGCGGCAGTGCGCCGTCTTGCGTGCGATATGGGCTTCGGGCGCATCGTCGAATGCCGTGCAAAGGAGCACGACCGCATGATCGCTCTGACGTCCCAGCTTGCGCATATCGTCTCCAACGGCTACATCAAGACGGAGGACGCCGCCCGCTGTCTCGGGTTTACGGGCGGGAGTTTTCAGGATATGACGAGAGTCGCTCCTCTGGACGAAAACGTCTGGACAGAGCTCTTTTTCCTCAACCGCGGCAATCTCTCGGAGGAGCTTTCACGGCTGATCTCCAAGCTCTCGGAGTACTGCGCGGCGCTCGACGACGGAGACGAAGCCCGCATGCGCAGCCTTCTTGCGGAGGGAAAAGCCTGCTTTGAGCGGTTTTCGGAGAAAAATCGTCCCGAGTCGACCTAAAATTTTTTGATTTGGCATTTACAAACGGGAGAAAATATAGTATAATGATGAGCGGAAAAGAATTGGTCATCATTACGCGCACCGCGGAGGGGCAGAGCGAGTTCCGAAGCGCATGCAGTCTGGAGGAGACGGAAAAGGGCGTGTGCGTCCGCTATCGGCAGCAAGAGGACGATTGTCTGCTTGAAGTCACGGACGGCGCGCTGACGATGCGCAGGGAGGGCGCGCTCTCCCTCGGCGCGGTCTTTGTCCCCGGGGAGACGACGCAGTTTCGGCTCACGGAGCTCGGGCGGTCGGCGTCCATCCCCGTTTACACTTCCGTCTACCGCTTTCGGCGGGATCCTTTTTGTTTGGAACTGATTTATGTTTTTCTGCTGGAGAAGGTCCGGTTTCATCTCTCGGTCATGCTTTCGGAGGGTCCATGAATTTAAGGTATTTCGGGCATTCATGCTTTTTATTGACGAGCGACGACAAAACGCGCATCCTGTGCGACCCGTACGGAGACATCGGCTATCCGCTCCCCGCCGTCGATTGCGATGCGGTCACGGTCAGCCACGCCCACTACGACCATGCCAATCTCGGCGGCGTGCCCTGCCAAAGCGTCCTCCCGCCACAGGGCGGCAAAGTGGGCGGGATAACCGTCCGCGCGGAACCGTCTTTTCATGACGAAGCCGGCGGCGCCAAGCGGGGCGGCAACATCATCTATTTCTTTGAGGCGGACGGGGTATGCGTGGCGCATCTCGGAGATCTCGGCGAACCCGTCGGCGAAAAGAGATTGGCGAGTCTGCGCGGCGCGGACGTCTTGCTCATCCCCGTGGGAGGGAACTATACGATCGACGCAAAGACCGCAGCCGCGTATGTGGATGCCCTCCGTCCCGCTTACGTCATCCCGATGCACTATAAGACGGCAAAACTCAAAATCTATATAGAGGGGGTAGAGCCCTTTCTCCGTTCTGTTTCCTGCTATCCCATAAGAAGGGTGGGCAGCGAGTTCCGACCCGACAGAACGCACGGGGGCACACAAATCATCGTCATGGAGAGAGCGCAATGAACGACAAAAACACTGCTGAAAACAAATTTATCGAATTTCTTTCCGGGCTGCCGCTTGCGACGCTGCGCGTTTTGGGCAGACATTACGGCATGTCCAAATCGACTGCGGTGCAAAAAGAGAAGCTTGTAGAGACGCTTGCAAGCATTCTCGCCGGGACGACGGCGCCTCCGCCGCGGACCAACCGCGGCGCGCCCGCGAAACAGTCCTATATCGACCCCGAGATTCTCGCTTCCATCGAAAAGATCAAGAAGGAGAATCTTGCGCCTTCCGCCCTTGCCGTTGCAAGCGCGGACGCGCGGGAGAGGGGACAGATGGCGGGAATCTTGGAGATCACGCCCGCGGGATACGGCTTTTTGCGCGCGAACAACTGTCAGCCCTCCCTCGACGGCGACGTCTTTATCCCCGCTCCCACCATTCACGCCATGCGGCTCAGGGAAGGGGACTTCATCGTCTGCAATGCGACGAAGCGCGCAAAGGGGGATTCCGCAGCGATTTCGGAGATATACAGCGTCAACGGGCTTGCGGTCGGCGAATATGAGAAGCGTCCCTCCTTCGATTCTTTGACTGCGCAGTACGCGACGGAGAAGATTCGGCTCTCGCAGGACTGCAACGCCACCGCGCTTCGCATGCTCGATCTCTTTGTCCCCATCGGGAAGGGGCAGCGCGCGCTCATCATTGCACCCCCCAAGGCGGGCAAGACGACGCTCCTCAAAACGATCGCGGGCGCGATCTCCGAACATCACAGGGAGATCTGCCTCATCATCCTGCTCATCGACGAGCGTCCCGAAGAGGTGACGGATATCCGCCGCAGCGTGGAAAACGCCGAGGTCGTGTATTCCACCTTCGACGAGGGCGCCGAACACCATATCCGCGCCGCAGAGATGACTCTCGCGCACGCAAAACGTCTTGCGGAGCTCGGAAAGGACGTCGTCATCCTGCTCGATTCGCTCACCAAACTCACGCGCGCCTATAATTATATCGTGGAGAGCACGGGCAAGACGCTGACGGGCGGGCTTGACGCGGGCGCCTTCGCGGAGCCAAAGCGCTTTTTCGGTGCGGCGCGCAATACGGTGGAGGCGGGCAGCCTCACCATCCTCGCGACCGCGCTCGTCGAGACGGGCAGCCGCATGGACGACATCATCTATGAGGAGTTCAAGGGGACGGGCAATGCGGATATTTTCCTCTCGCGCGACCTTGCGGAGCGGAGAATCTTCCCCGCGATCGATATCCGCCGCTCGGGAACGCGCAAAGAGGAGCTGCTCTCCACCGAGGAGGAGCTCACCGCGGTCTATAAGATGCGCGAGCGGGGACTGAGCGACAATGTCGCGGGAATTATTGATATGTTGAAGAAAACGGACAGCAACGAGGAATTTATCGCGAGGCTGCCCGAATGGATGAAAATTTTCAAAACTTCGATTTGACAAAGGAGAAATTGGAATGATCGTTGGAATTGATCTCGGCGGGATGTCCGCAAAAGCAGCCTGCCTCAGCGGCGCGGAGCTGACTGAAAAGGCGAGGACGGAGACTTCGGCAAGCAACTCCCCCGAAGAAACCGCTTTTGCGCTTGCGCAGCTCTCCATGCGCGCGGCGGAGCTTGCCGGCGTTCCGTTTGAGGAGGTCGAAGCGATCGGAATCGGTTCGCCCGGAATCATCGACGGCGCCGCGGGCACCGTCGTCCGTTGGTATAATTTCGGCTGGAAGGACGTCCCGCTCGCAAAATTGGTGAGCGAGCACACGAAAAGACCCGTCTTTGTGCTCAACGACGCGAACGCCGCCGCGCTCGGCGAAGCGAGATACGGCGCGGGAAAAGCGTACCGCGACTGTGCGCTGCTCACCATCGGCACGGGAATCGGGAGCGGCATCATCCTCGACGGGAAACTCTTCGAGGGGTTCAAGAGCGCGGGCACCGAGTTCGGTCACACCGTGATCAGGCAGAACGGCGAAAGGTGCTCCTGCGGCAGAAAGGGTTGCTACGAAATGTACGCGTCGGCGACGGCGCTCATCCGCCTCACGAAGGAGGAGATGACGCGCAGCCGCACGAGTCTGATGTGGCGCTTTGCAAAGAGCCTCGACGAGGTGGACGGACGCACGGCGTTCTGTGCGGCGGCAGTGGGAGACGCTTCCGCCAAGCTCGTTCTCTCGGAATTCATCTCCGCGCTCGGCGACGGAATCGTCAATCTCGTCAATCTTCTCCGCCCGCAGGCGGTCCTCATCGGGGGAGGCGTCTCCGCCGCGGGAGACGATCTCATCAAGCCTCTCCGCGAATACGTCTATCCCCGCCTGTTCGTCTCCGAAGAGTATGCGCCCTTCGATCTCATCCGTGCGTCGCTCGGCAACGATGCGGGGCTGTTCGGCGCCGCGGCGTATGCCCGCGAGAGACTGCACTGAATTTCATTTCCTTTTATAAAAAACAGCAAAAGCGGATCTGCCGGGAAGTGAAGTGAACCCCAAAAGTTGGACAAAAATTTAGTTAGATTATCTGTGAATGAGTTCGGTATTGAACCGGGCTCATTCCTTTTAGTTTGAGAGAGATCCTCTCGTTATTGTAGTAGTCGATGTATTCTTCGAGACAGCGGATGAATTCATCCGCTGTCTCGAACGTCTCGCCGTAGAACATCTCTACTTTGAGCCGTCCGAAAAAGTTTTCCATTGCACCGTTGTCCATGCAATTCCCCTTGCGCGACATGCTTTGGACAATATTGCGTTCTTTCAGTTGTCTTTGGTAGCTCTCATGTTGGTATTGCCACCCTTGGTCCGAATGGAAGATAGGACGCGCTCCCTTCGGCAGCTTCTCAAATAGTCGTTTAAGCATTTCCTGTATCTGCTCTAAGTTTGGACTCTTTGAAATGGAATAGGCAATGATCTCCCTGTTGAATAAGTCCATGACCGGAGAAAGATACACTTTCTCATCCGCAACATTGAATTGGGATACATCCGTCACGATCTTTTCGAACGGTTTCTCCGCATGAAAGTCTCTCGCGAGAAGATTGTCCGCGATCTTTCCCACTTCACCTTATATTTTTCTCTTCCGCTTTGTTTGAGATGATAATAATATGTACTGCGGGCAAGATCGGATATCTTTAATAACACTT
>CANQOB010000023.1 GCA_947625385.1 uncultured Clostridia bacterium | reverse complement strand
GACGGCACACGAGAGCTGACCTTAAAAGAATTGGAAGAAGAATTGAGTTCGGATTTGGATGGAGCAACTCCACCACAGAGAGGACGGTTTGCGCCGTCCTTTTTGTGTGCCGACATTTTTTTGTCAAATTTATAAATCAAAATAGCGAATTTCTTTGACAATCCCGCTCGTAAAATGATACAATAGAGAAAAAAGGAGAAAAGTATGCCGTCTTACAATAGCAAATGGGTGATTCACATCACGTTCCGCAACGGAGCGCACGGATATTATACGCGTGACGGCGAGGGCAAGGTCCGCTATGTCGACGACCCGAACAGTGCCGCAAAATTCGATGACATGTTCTCTGCCACGGTGAAATGCGCGGTCCTGGAATCGCAGTATCCGTCCGTTGATTGCTGCGACGCCACGGATTATTATTGATCGTATCAAGGAGGAACAAAAATGGCTCATGTGATCGAAATTCGGTTCAAGGATGGCGACTTCGGATATTATGTGGATGACTTTGACGATTCCATCCACTTCACCGGAGACCCCTACGACGCCATGAAGGTCGGTTTTCTGGAAGGCGACCGCATAGCGAGGCAGCTCGAAGAGGAATACTCTTCCATCGTCAGCTCCGTCCGCGTAGTCGATCTCTGACGCGGCGTTCCCGCATACACCGCCCATGCGGACGGCTGTTTTGTAGCGCATTTTTTCGGAAATTTCTCGTATGCGGCAAAAAACGGTTGACAGAATGCAAAAAAGCGTGTACAATGAATATGCTTTTCGGGGGCATAGCTCAGTTGGTTAGAGCGCACGCTTCACATGCGTGAGGTCACAGGTTCGAGTCCTGTTGTCCCCACCACGCCGCCCGCGGCGAAAAACCGTCCTTGCCGATCGGCAAGGACGGTTTCTTTTTTCGGATGTTCATTGGCGCGGCGAATCAAAAGAGAGGGTTTCCCCTCTCTCTTTTTTGCGTCATTTTTTCTTGCCGAGCATACGGCGGACAAAGGGCGGCAGACGGCTGTCGTCGTCCTCTTCGGGAGGTTCGGGCTCCGGCTGCGGATAGTCGGGCTGCGGCGTAGGCGGTGTAGGCGGCGTGGAAGGCAGAGGCTGAGGCTCCGTCTGCGGACGCATGCGCCCATAGAGCACCTCCCCCGGGGTCCTTCCGACCGTGGGGTCGCTCTGTTCGGGCTCTCTCGGCGCCGGGACGCCGCCCTGCGTGCGGAGGAACTCCGCCCTGCGCGCGTCCAATCCCGACATCACTTCCTCCGCGGAGGGAAACCCCGTCGCAATGACGGTGACCTCCACTTCGTCGCGGATTCCCGGGTCGACGCAGGCGCCGACGATGATCATGGCGTTGAAATCGACCACGCCGTGAACAAGGCTCGCAGCCGTGCGCACCTCATCCAGCGTGAGGTCGTTCCCGCCCACGACGTTGATGATGACGCCCATCGCGCCCTCGATGGTCGTTTCGAGCAAGGGGCTGTTGACGGCGAGACGGACTGCCTCGACGATGCGGTTCTCCCCCTTTGCGACGCCAACGCCCATGTGCGCGAGTCCCTTGTCTTTGAGGACGGTGCGTACATCGGCAAAGTCGAGATTGATGAGCGCGGGCGTGACGATGAGGTCGGCAATTCCGCGGATGCCCTGTTTGAGGACGTCGTCCGCGACCGCGAACGCCTCGGTGACGGGGGTCGCCTTGTTGACGACCTCGTTGATGCGCTCATTGGGAATGATGACGAGCGTATCGACATACTTGCGCAGATTGTCGATGCCCTTCATGGCGTTCTCCATCCTGCGCCTGCCCTCGAACACAAAGGGCTCGGTGACGACGGCAACGGTGAGGATGCGCTTGTCGCGGGCGATCTTTGCAATGACGGGAGCGGCGCCCGTGCCCGTTCCGCCGCCCATGCCGGCGGTGATGAAGAGCAGATCCGTGCCGTCGATGGCGGCTGCCAGATCGTCCTTGTTCTCCTCCGCCGCCTCTCTGCCCGCTTCGGGGTCGGCGCCCGCGCCGAGTCCCTTCGTGCGCTCCGCGCCGATCTGAATCTTGACGGGCGCACGGTTGCAGAGGAGAATTTGGGCGTCGGTATTGACGGCGATGTACTCCGCGCTCGTGATACCGGCGTCGATCATGCGGTTGACGGCGTTGTTGCCCGCGCCGCCGACGCCGATGACTCTGATCTTGGGAATTCCGTTGGAAACGATGTCGCCGGTGCTGCGAGCCGCAGGAACGCCGCCGCGATCGTCGTGATGATCGTCATAAAACATAATTTAACCTCCAAATCTTGTGAAGAACCCGAAAAGTCCGCTGTTCTTGCGGTTGAGTTCATAGGCTAAGTCGACGAGCCCGATGCGGGAACTCATCGAGGGTTTGTTGTAGTAGGGAAGATCGGGCACGAGCAGTTCGCATACGCGGCTTATCCGCTTGGAGACGTGTTCGAGCGCGCCCCGTATCGCCGTCACGCCCTCGCCCGAGATATACAGCGGCTTGAAATCGAGCTCTCTTGCGGAACATTCGTCGAGAAAACCCGCGATCTGCTCGCAGAGCTGGTCGAGCCCCTCTTTCACGACGTCGATCAACTTGTCCGTGTCGATGTCATAGGTCTCTCCCCGCCATAAAAATTCGTTTTTCTGTCCGCGCTTGGTATAGAGATTGGCGCGGGCGACGAGCGTGCAGGCGACATCGTAGGGAACGTTGAGCCTGTCCATGACGAGCGCTTCGATCTGCCCTCTCCCCGCCCAGAACGTGCGCTGGGCGAGCACGCCTCCCCCGAGCAGGACGCTGACCGTCGAAGAGAGGTACCCCGCGTCGAGAAAGAGGCTGTATTCATCCCGCGTTTCGCCCGGGATGAGATAGGACGCCATCGCAAAGTTCGTGGGCAGGAACCGCAGTTCCACCTTCATATCGCGGAAGATGTCCTCAAACGTTTTGGCATACCGCTCCTCGCAGTAGAAATAGCAGAGAACGGCGCGCAGGGTGGACGAATGCAGCCCGATGGGATTGACAACATTGCGGTTGTCCCCCGTAAAGTAGATCATGCTCGTCGCGTGGATGCGGCGATATCCGGGGATCTCCTCCTGTCCGCTCTCGAACAGGCTGTCGATCTCCTTTTGCCCGATGCGAATCTTCTTGGGGAAGCCCGCAAAGCATTCCTTGGGTCTCACTTCCGCAAATTCGCCGGGGACGCCGACATACAGACGCTTGATGCGCTCATTGCAAATTTTTTCGACTTCGCAGACGGCGGTGACGACCGCATTGCCAAGAGCGTCCGGTTCGAAAAATCCGGAGCTGTCGTACCCCGAATAGGCAACCGTTTTCATCGCCGTAAAGACAAAGGTATTGTTGACTCCTTTCTCCCCGACGAGCACCGTGATCTCGGAGGAGCGGACGTCGAGCACTGCCACACTTTTGCGTCCCATTCTTGGTTCCTCTCGCGTATTGATTCGCTTGCGTGTATCTACATTATTATAACAGAAGATCGATACCATGTCAAGGGAATTAATAAAAGTTTTACGGAATACGCACAAAAAAACGCCCCGCAAAGAGGCGTTTTCCGAAAACAAAACCGAAGGGCGTCATCCGCCGACGGAATCGCTGTGATCGGGGGGCAGAAGTTCGCCCGAAAATGCGTCCTCCGTGACGGAAAGTTTCCCGTATGTCCTCTCGTTGTCTTCGAGGGCGATGTAGGCGGCGATCGCCGACCTTGCCTTCTCCGCCGTGAGGTAGGTGGGATTTACGATGTCGATGACGATCCCCTCCCGCATGGTCAGACGGAAACGGTCGAGCCCGAAGTCCGCGAGCGAAGCGTCGAGAAGCTCCACGGAGAGCACATTGGCGCGGGGCGCGGGCAGCTGCGCGGAAGTTTCCGCCATGACGGCGAGCAGCTCCGCCGCATAGTCCCCGGCGAGCCGCCCCTCTTCGAGCGTCACCGCAAACCCCGTCAGAAGGATATCCTCTCCCCCGTCGCGGTTGGTGTTCCCGCTCTTATATTCGAGGAGCCCGCCCTCTTCGTCGAGCACGGCAAAGCCGTTTTCCGAAGGGAGCGCGAACGTCTCTTTGCGCTCTTCGAGGGTGATGCACACGGAGGAAGGGAATTGCTTTTCCACGCTCACGACGCGGAAATAGGGATATTCGCCCGCGGCGGCGCGCATCTCGTCGAGGTCGAGAAAGGTCGTGCTCTTTCCGAGAAAGCCGTCGAGATCGGCGCGCAGGGCGCTTGCGTCCCGCTCTCCCGCAAGCGAGCAGGTCGAAAACTCGGCGCGGACATAGGTCACCGTGAACACGGCGTTGAGCCCCGCCCCGACGGCGGCGACCAACAGGATAAAAGCGACGAGCGTCGCGAGAATGACTCTTGTTCTCGTATTTTTCATAAGTTTCTCCGATTTATGCGCGCACGCGTGCGATCTTCGCGCCGAGCTTTTTGAGCTTCCCGTCGAAGTCCGCATACCCCCTGTCCACATGGGAGAGCCCGACGATCTCGCTCGGACCCTCTGCGGCGAGGGCGGCGAGAACGAGGGCGGCGCCGCCGCGCAGATCTTTGCAGACGAGGGTCGCGCCGTGCAGCTTCTCTACGCCGCGCACGACGGCGCTCCTGCCGTTGATCTCGATGTCCGCGCCCATTTTTTTGAGCTCGGGAACATATTTGAACCGCGTTTCGAACAGATTTTCCACGACGAGCGCACAGCCGTCCGCAACGCAGTTGAGCGCCACCATCTGCGCTTGCAGGTCGGTGGGAAAGCCCGGGAAGGGCAGCGTCTCGATCTTTCGGTTGCACCGGAGCCGCCCCGCGCTCGTTATTCTTATTTTATCATTTTTCGCATGGATTTTGCAAGAGTTTTCGCGCAATTTATGTAAAAGTAATCCGAGATGTTCGGCTTTGACGCCCTCCACCTCGATCTCGCCGCCCGCGGCGGCACATGCGATGAGATAAGTCCCCGCTTCGATGCGGTCTTTGACGGGCAAATAGGTCGTGCCGTGCAGCGATCTTACGCCGTCGATGACGACGGTATCCGTCCCCGCGCCGCGGATGTTCGCGCCCATCGCATTGAGAAAGTTTTGAAGGTCTACGATCTCCGGCTCCTTTGCCGCGCCCGAGAGCACCGTCCGCCCCTTTGCGAGCACGGCGGAGAGCAGAATGTTTTCCGTCGCCCCCACGCTGGGAAAGTCGAGCACGATCTCCGCGCCTTCGAGCCGGTCGCACGTGCAGAAGATATATCCCTCGCGCTCCTCGATCTTGACCCCGAGGCGGGCGAGCGCGGAGAGATGCAGATCGATGGGACGCAGTCCGATGTCGCAGCCGCCCGGATAGGCGATGGCGGCGCGCTTGAAGCGGGCAAGGAGCGAGCCGAGCATGAATACCGAGGAACGCAGTTCCTTGGTGAGCGCGGAGGAGATGCGGTGCTCCCCCGCCCCCGCGCTGCTCACGGTGACGTCCTCCCCCGAAAAGCGCACTTCGGCGCCGAGTTCGCGCAAGATCTGCGCCATACAGCCGACGTCCGTGATGGGCGGCGCTTCGCGGATCGTCACCTCGTCCTCCGTCAGGATACAAGCGGCAAGAAGCGGCAACACGGAGTTTTTCGCCGACTGCGCGCGAACGCTTCCGTATAGCCGCCTCCCACCTTCGATTACGAATTTGTCCATATTTCCTCCTCTTGTATATCGCAAACACGGAAAGACCCGTCAAAATTCGGGTTTCCGCGCTTGTTTCGCAGTATATCCTATGAATTTTTTCGCTCCGTTGTGACGGGAGATATTGTAGACGAGTCCCATGCCCGCCATCGTGACCACGAGCGACGTGTTCCCGGCGGACACGAGAGGGAGCGGAAGTCCCGTCGGCGGGATACAGCCGCTGACGACGAGCGCATTCAGCGCGGACTGGACGGCAAACACGAGGGTGACGCCCGCCGCGAGCATGTACCCGTAGAAGTTGTCGCAGGCGTTGGCGATGCGCATGCCGCGATAGACGATGAACCCGATGAGAGCGAACAGGGCGACGACCCCGATATACCCCGTTTCCTCCGCGATGACGGAGAGGATAAAGTCGCTCTCCGCAAAGGGCAGAAAACGGTACTTTTGGCGGGAACGGAAGAGTCCGACCCCGAAAAATTTTCCGTTCGCGAGCGCGTAGAGCGATTGGATGAGCTGGTATCCCTCCTCCTTGGGGGATGCCCACGGGTCGACAAATGCCGAGAGGCGCTGCAAGCGGTAGGGTTCGGCGGCGATGAGCACCGGAACGAGCAGGAGCGCGGGCACGCAGACGGCTGCGAGCGCCTTTTTGGAGATTCCGCCGAGAAAGAGCATCCCCACCATCACGGCGCCCACGCACATCGTCACGGACATATTGGGTTCGAGCATGATGAGCACGCAGACCGCGCACCCCGCGACCAAAACGGGCAGAGCGCCTTTGAGCGTGCGCAGCCTTGCGGGATTCTTCGCAAAATATCCCGCCGCAAACAGCACAAAGCCGTATTTTGCGAGCTCGGAGGGCTGGACGGTAAAACTCCCGACCCCTATCCAGCGCGTCGCGCCGTAATTGCTCTTGCCCAGCCCCGGGACGAACACGAGCGCCAAAAGGACGAGGGACAGCCCGAGGGCGAACGGACCCGTGCGCCGCAGTTTGGTGTAGTCCGCAAAGCTCAGCGCGGCGATCGCGGCGAGTCCGAGCACGAACCCGATGAGCTGCTTCTTGAAGAAATACATCGGGTCGCCGTACTGCACCTCCGCATTGTAGCAGCTTGCCGAATACACCGCGACCACGCCGAAAGCGGCAAGCAAAATAACGGCGGCGAGGAAGAGAACGTCCCCCTTCCCCGCCTGTTGCCTGTCATTCCGTCTCTTCTTCAAGGAATCCCTCCGCCCTTTCTTGTTGCGCTGCGTACTCCTTTCTCAGGACCTCGATGAGCTCGACAAAGCGGTCTCCCCGCTCTTCATAGCTCTTGAAGGCGTCGAAACTCGCCGATGCGGGAGAGAGCAG
Source organism: uncultured Clostridia bacterium (assembly GCA_947625385.1). Classification (GTDB taxonomy): domain Bacteria; phylum Bacillota; class Clostridia; order Christensenellales; family Borkfalkiaceae; genus Gallimonas. Next base: position 15,916 of record CANQOB010000023.1, on the reverse strand, counting down.
CACGCTCTGTCCGCTTTTTGCCGTAAGATAGGCGACCCGCACCGCCATATCGAACGGACGGCAGAGGGAGACGGCGGTAAATCCGCGTTTCAGGGCGGCGCTCAGGATGCGGAAGGCGTTTTCGCCGTAGATGACCGCGTGGACTACGCCCGAATTTTTGATCTCGTCGAAGAGCGGCTCGTAGGCGTACCCCTTATCCTTGCCGCCGAGCAGGATGACGCACTCCCCTTTGACGCTCGAGATCGCCTGCACCGCCGAGTCGACGTTGGTCGCCTTGGAATCGTCGATGAAATTGACGCCGTTCAGAGTCCCCACCGCTTGCAAACGGTGCTTGACCCCGCGGAAATTTTTCAGCGCGGAAGCGATCTCCTCGTTGGAGACGCCGAAGAGCTTGGCGGCGCAGATCGCGGCGAGCGCGTTCATGCGGTTGTGAACGCCGCCCACGGCGAGATCGTCCTCCCGGCACACGCGCTCCTCGCGGTAGCAGAGCCATCCGTCCGAGAGATATCCCCCCGCGACGCGCTCTTTGGCGGAGAACCATACCACCTTCGCCCTCGTCTTTTCGGCAAAGCCGCGCACGATGGGGTCGTCGTAGTTGAGGACGGCGTACTCGCTCTCCGCACTGTTTTTGAGGATGCGCGATTTGAGATAGATGTAATTTTCCAGTGTGTAATGGCGGTTGAGATGGTCTTCCGTGATATTGAGCACGACAGCGACATGCGGTTTGAGAGAGTAGAGCGTTTCGAGCTGGAAAGACGAGATCTCGGCGACCGCCACGCCGTCCTCGCCGAGCTCTTCGACGCAGGAAGTGATCGGCTTGCCCACGTTCCCGCAAGCGACGGCGTTCTTCCCCGCCGCCTTAAAGACGGCTTCGAGCATGCTCACCGTCGTCGTTTTGCCGTTGGTCCCCGTGACCGCGACGACGGGACAGCGCAGCGCGGATACGCCGAGCTCCGCCTCGCCGACGATTCGCTTGCCCGCACGTTTGAACGCGATGGGCAGAGGATGGTCCACAGGGATTCCCGGGGAGAGAACGAGCACGTCGCACGCCTCGATCTTTTCGTCCAGCTCGCTCTTCTTCACGGAGCGGCATCCGAGCGCTTCGAGCTTTGCCTGCGCCGCGCGCACCGTTTCGTCGTCCACATCGTCATAGAGAAACACCCCTGCGCCCCGCGCCGAAAGGAACTCCGCCGCCGCGATTCCCGAGCGGGACAGCCCCGCCACGAGAAAGTTCTGCCGTTCAAATAACATACCGTTCTCCTTTTCCGCTCTTCACGGACGGACAAAGGGAAGAAGAAGCGTCGCGCCCGCGACCGCAGTCAGGACGGCGTACACATAGGCGATCTTCGCCTCCGTATAGCCCTTCTCCTGAAAGTGGTGGTGGACGGGAGCCATGAGAAAGATCCGCTTGCCCGTTTTTTTATAGTATATTACTTGAAGAATGACAGATATGCTTGAAACTACAAAAGCGGCTCCGGCGATGGGGATGACGAGGGCGTTCCCGGAAAAGAGCGCACAGCTTGCGGCAAACCCGCCGAGCGAGAGCGAGCCCGTATCCCCCATGAACACGCTCGCACGGTTCGTGTTGAAGATGAGATATGCCGCGAGCGCGCCCGAGAGCGCGAAGGAGAGCATCGGCAACGAATTCCCCTCTCCCTGCAAGGCACACAGAGCGCCGAGCACGAAGAAAAATACAAGCGAGACGGAGCCCGCGAGCCCGTCCAGCCCGTCCGTGAGGTTGACGGAATTGACGGTCGCCACGAATACGAACACGGCAAAGGGAAGCATCCACCACCCGAGATCGAAAACGAGGTCGGTATAGGGAACGCGCAGCACGGTGAGACCGTTCAGGCAGCAATAGACGCCCGCGACGGCGGCAACGGCGAGCTGGAAACCCATCTTCTGGTACGGTTTCAGACCGAGATTGCTCCCGCGCAGCTTTTTCATGAGGTCGTCGAGAAATCCCACGAGAAGATAGCCGAGTCCCACCGCGAGACTCACCCAAAAAGGCTTGTCCCCCCGCGCAAAGCAGAGCGACGAGATGCACGCGGCAAGCACAAAGGCGAGACCGCCCATCGTCGGGGTCCCGCCCTTGCTTTTGTGTTCTTTGACATAGGATAAGATGTTCTGTCCCGCCCCCAACCGTTTGAGAAGAGGGATGAGCGCCGCGCACAGCGCAAGGGAGAGCGCAAAGGAGAGGAGCGCGCACAAGAGATAGTCCCGCATTTACTTCTCCAAAAAGGATCTGATTACAGCTTTGTCGTTATAGGAGTACTTTATTCCCATGATCTCCTGTTGCGTCTCTCCGCCCTTGCCTGCGACGAGCAGGACATCCCCCTCTTCCAACAGGGAAAGCGCATAAAAAATGCCCTCTTCCCGCTCCTCCACGCAGACATAACTGTTCGAAACCGCGCAAAAGCCCGCCTCGATCTCCGCGATGATGGCGGCGGGATCTTCGTAGCGGGGATTGTCCGATGTGATCACGGAAAAGTCGGCGAGCCGCGCGGCGATCTCCCCCATCTTGGGGCGCTTGTCACGGTCGCGGTCCCCTCCGCACCCGAACACCAGAATGAGACGCCGTTTGCAGTGCGGGCGCAGCGCCGCGAGGGATTTTTCCAATCCGTCCGGCGTATGGGCGAAGTCCACAAAGATGTCCGCGCCCCTGTGGGACGCCACCCATTCGAGACGTCCGTCCACCGTCGTTTCGGCAAGTCCCGCGGCGATATGCCGCGGCGATACGCCCAACTTGCGCGCGGCGACAGCCGCGGCGAGCGCATTGTACACGTTGTGCCGTCCGGTCATCGCAAGTTCCGTCTCGATGAGTTCGTCCTCGAGATTGAAAAGAACGCGCAGGGAGCGGATACTCTCTTGCTCGACGAGCGCAAAACAGTCCGCGGGCGATTCCAGCCCATAGGTACAGACGCGCTTGCAATCGAGCCCGGCGGTGAAGGGGTCGTCGCTGTTGAGCACGGCGCAGCCGCACTTGTCCGCGGAAAAGAGCAGCTTTTTTGCGGCGCCGTAGGATGCCATGTCTTTGAAAAAGTCGAGATGGTCCTGCGTGAGATTGGTGAAAACGGCAATGTCGTAGAAGATCGGCTCCACTTTTTTCAGAGCGAGGGCGTGCGCGGAGACCTCCATGACGACGATCTCGACCCCCGCTTCCGCCATGTCCGAAAGCAGGGAAAAGAGAGAGATCGGGTCGGGAGTCGTGAGCGCGGGCGGAATCGTCCGTCCCGCAAACACGGCGCCGAGCGTGCCGATCAGCCCCGCCTTGCGCTGTGCCGCGCAGAGAATGCCGTAAAGCATCTTCGAAGTGGTCGTCTTGCCGTTGGTGCCTGTGACGCCCACGAATTTCATCTTTTTTTCGGGATGCCCGTAGAATGCCGCCGCGATCTTCGCCATCGCGCGGCGCGCGTCCTCCACGAGGATGTAGGGAAGTCCCGCGTCCGTCTCCCGCTCGACGACGAGCGCAGACCCTCCCCGCTCCCCGACTTCCGCCGCAAAATCATGGGAATCTCGCTGCGTGCCCCGGAAACAAAAGAAGAGATCGCCCTCCCCCGCCACGCGGCTGTCCGTACACAGAGAGGTGATCTCCCTGTCCTCCCCGACCAACGTTCCTCCGCCCTCTTTCGCAAGATAAGAAAGTTTCATACTGCCTCCTTGGGTGCGATCTGCATGATATCGATGATTCCCTGAAAAATTTCCTTGGCGCAGGGCGCGGCGACGGTGGAGCCGTAGTAGCTCCCCTGCGGTTCGTCGAGGATGACGAGCGCGAGATAGCGGGGCGCATCCGCGGGAAAATAGCCGAGAAAGGACGACACATATTTTCCCGGTGCGATGACGCCGTTTTCGTATTTCTGCGCCGTGCCCGTCTTTCCCGCGACGCGGTAGCCTTCGAGATAGGCATGTTTTCCGCTTCCCTCACGCACCACCCCTTCGAGCATGCCCGAAAGGATGCGGGAAGCCTCTTCGCTCACCGTCCTCCCCACGAGAACGGGGGGAAGTTTTTGTCTGACGGAGCCGTCGTCCGAGAAGATCTCCGAGACGATGCGCGGCGCATAGTAATACCCGCCGTTGACGGCGGACGCCGCGGCGCAGGCGAGCTGCAACGGCGTGACCGCAATGGCTTGCCCGAATCCGATGCGCGCAAAATCCGCGTCTTTGAGCGTACTCTCGGGGAGAAGCATGCCGATGCTCTCCCCCGGGAAGTCGATTCCGGACGTTTTTCCGAAGCGGAAAGCGGAGAGATAGTCGTAAAAGGTCTCTTTCCCGAGCGCGAGCGCGATGTCCACGAAACAGGGGTTGCAACTGTTGTTGAGCGCTTCCGCGAGCGTCTCGTTGGAATGTTTTCCGTTCCTATGGTCGCTCCAACAGCGGATAGTCGTCCCTCCCACCGTGCGCGTCCGCGAACTCGAAAAGACATGATCGAGCGGAATCGCGCGGGGATTGCCTTTGAGCGTCTCCTCGATGTTCGCCGCCGCGGTGACGATCTTGAAGGTAGACCCCGGCTCATAGATGTCCGAGACGAGGTTGTTGCGCGAGAGCTTGTTGAGCGTATCGAGGTCGTCGCGCGGAATCTCGTTGAGGTCGTAGGACGGCAGGTTGACCATGGCGAGGACGGAAAAATCGCTCGGGTCGAGCACGACGGCGCGGGCGGCAAGCGCGTTGTTCTCCGCGAGGGCGCGCGCCATGACGCGTTCGGCGACCGCCTGGATGCGGTAATCGAGGGTGAGGCGCACGTTCAAGCCGTCCGTTGCGGGGATGTATGCCGCGGAAGAGCCGCCGATGTCCACGCCGACGAGGTCGGTCTCATAGAGAATCTCGCCCCGCTTTCCCGCGAGGTAGGCGTTGTAATAGCCTTCCACGCCCGTCGTGCCGTTGCCGTCGTAGGCGGTGAACCCGAGGACTTGGCTCGCGAGTTCGCCGTAGGGGTAGACGCGCATGTCGCTGCGGGCATAGTAGACCCCCTTCATCTCGGTGCGGGCGATCTCCTCCACGACTGCCTTGTCCGTCCTGCGGGAAAGGACGATCTCCGATTTGGAGCGGTCGGAGAGCTTTTCGAGGATGTCCCCGTAGGAGACGCCGAGCGCTTCGGAAAGAATCTTTGCGCTTCCCTCCGCGTCGTCCACGGCGTTTGCGCGCGCATAGACCGCGTATTTTGCCGTGTTCCCCGCGAGCAGCTCCCCGTTCGCATCGTAGATCTTCCCCCGCCCCGCATTGATGGGAATCTCCCGCGTCCATTGGTCGAGGGCGAGATAGTGCAGATCGTCCTCCCAAATGAGCTGGATATAGAAGAATCTGCCGAGAAAGATAAAAAATAAAAAGGCTATCGCCGCAAGCACGGCAAATAACCTCTTTTGTAAGACAGAAAGCGAAAAGTCCGTCTTTTTGATATTCGATTCCTCCGAATGATTTGAACGCAGACGGACGGCGGCAAACTCAATTTTGCATGTCGTTGTGCATGCCGTGTGCCTGTGCCCAGTCGGCGATGGTGTCGCTGTCACGCAAATGATCGATCTCGCCTTGCAGATCGTTCTGCTGCTGTTCGAGGCGCGCGTTCTCCATCTCCTGCGCGGTGATCTGGCTGTCCAGCGAGGAAAGAATCGCGGCGTTGACGATGATCATCACGAGGAAAACGACGATGCACGAGGCGAGCGCGATGAGCGTCGTCCGGGTGCGCGGCGCAAGCGCGGCGAAGAAACCGACTTTTTTCGTCTCCGCTTCGGGTGCGCGGTTGAGCGTCTCCATCGTGCGGCGGGAGGGAAGCGCATCCTCTTCATCCGCTGCCGCGGGCGCCGTCTCGGGAAGGACGGCGGGGCGCACGGGCGCCGCGGGCATCGCCACGGGAGCGCGCATGATGAGCTCCTGTCCGCGGTAGGTCACGTCCTCGAAGAGCACTTTCTTCGTGGCGGGCGCGGGATGCGCGGTGTAGTCGGCAATGCGCGCGGCATTGCTCGACGTGGGCGCGGGCGTCGCCACATAGCGCGGATAGGTGCGCTCGGGCGCATATTCGCGCTCGACCGTCGCGGGAGAGGCGCCGTCGAGAATTTTTTGGTAATTTTCAGCTATTTTTTCTTTATGTTCGCGTTCCTCGCGCGTAAGAGTCGAATCCGCCATCGTGTTTTCTCCTTATACTTTATTCTTGAAATTTGCCCGTCATTCCAATCTGCGGGCGATCCTGAGTTTTGCGCTTTTGCTGCGGGGGTTTTCCGCGATCTCCCGCTCGCTTGCCGTGAGCGGCTTTTTGTTGACGGGTTCTATTTCCTTCCTCTTCCCGCATACACATACCGGGAATGAGGGCGGACAGGTGCACGCCGTCGAAAGCTCGGAAAACGCCCTCTTTACGATTCTGTCCTCCAACGAATGGAAGGTAAGGATACACCCCCGTCCGCCGGGTCTGAGCCTTCTCAAAAGCCCCGTGACGCAAGTGTAGAGCCCGTCGAGTTCTCCGTTGACTTCGATGCGGACCGCCTGAAACACCTTCTTTGCACAGGCGGCGCCCCGCTTGTTCGGGGGAAGCCCCTCTTCGACGAGTGCGGCGAGCCGTCCCGTCGTTGCGATCTTTTCTTTGCTCCTCGCCCTCACGATCGCGCTCGCGACGGAAGAGGCGAATTGTTCTTCTCCGTATTCCTTGAAGATGCGCCTGAGCGCCTCTTCGCTGTACCCGTTCACGACGTCCTCCGCGGTGAGCGCGGAGCGGTCGTCCATGCGCATGTCGAGCGGTGCGTCCTTCTGCCGGTAGGCGAATCCCCTTTTCCCGTCGTCGATCTGGTGAGAGGAGATTCCGAGGTCGAGAAGAAATCCGTCCAGCTTGTCCACGCCCTCTTCGTCGAGCACTTGCGCAAAGTTCTTGAAGTCCGTCCGGTGGAGCGAGAACCTTCCCGCAAAGGGCGCCAGCGTCCTCTGCGCTTCGGCGATCGCCTCCTTGTCCTTATCCGTTGCGATCAGCCGCGCCTTGGGATGCGCTTCGAGAATGGCGCGGGAATGCCCGCCTCCGCCCGCTGTTCCATCGAAGTAGACCCCTTCGCGGACGCAAAGCCCCGCGATGACCTCTTCGACCATGATCGGGCGATGATAGGCGCTCATCAGAAGAATCCGACCAACTCGTTCGCGGTCTGGAAGGACATCGTCGCATCGAGCGGATCGTAGATCTCCTTCGCCCAGATCTCGAAGTGGTCGTCGTTCCCGATGGTGACGACCTCTCCGCGGATGTTCGCAAACGCTTTCAGATTGGCGGGAATGACAAATCTCCCCTGTCTGTCCGTTTCGACGTCCTCGACGCTGCTCATGATCTTGCGCTTCGCCTGCACGATCTGCAACGAGCTGTTCTCCACGTTGCGCATCTTTTCGATGCGCAGTTCATGCTGCTCCGGAAGATAGACCGAGAGGCAACCCTGCGTGCCCATCATACATTTGAGAAGGGCGGGCTCGCCGTCGGGTGAAACGATCTTGAAAAACTTGGAGGGAATGCGGACGCGTCCCTTGTCGTCGAGCTGGTGATACACGGTGCCGCTGAAAGAGACCATTCTTTTTCCCTCCTTTGATTGATGAGTTTATTGTATCACAACTTTTTTCCCATGTCAACCACTTTTTTCCATTTTCCTCCAAAAATTTTCCATTTTGCTCCACTTTGTACCAAACGGGTGGAGCGACGGACAAAACTTTTTATTTTTTGAACATCTGTTTGTATATTTTTTCGTTCAGCGGAGCGCTCTCTCCGAGAAAAAACACTTGTTCGCCTCCACTTTCCCCCAAAAAGGAAGGCGAACTTTTGTTTATGTATCCCCCGAGGCTCCCCTCCGCCTCCCCGAAGCCGCCGAGAACGGAGAGGAGGCGGCGCGCCGTGCCCGCGGCGCCGTCGAAAACGGGCACGCCGTAGAAGGCGGCGATCTTATCCGACACGAGGGCGTAATGCGTACAGCCGAGCACCACGCACGCCGACCTGTCCGGCGGGAGGTGCGCGCCGAGATCGGGCTCTTTTCCCTCGCAGAGGGAACGCTCGATCTCCGCAGCCAAACCTTCGAGGGGCGCGACGGTGAAGCGGCAGGCGGGAAAGCGGGCGATGAGACGCCTGAGCCGTTCGCTCTCCGCCGTGCGCGGCGTGCAGAGGACGAGCGCGCTGCCGTAGCGCGCGGCGGCTTGCTTGACGGCGGGCTCCACGCCGAGAACGGGGAAAGGAAATTCGCGGCGCATGCGCTCCACGGCGACGGCGGTCGCGGTGTTGCAGGCGAGCACGGCAGCCGCCGCTCCCCTCTCTCGGAACAGTTGCAGCGCCTCCCGCACAAAGCACACGATCTCCCCGGCGGGTCGGCTCCCGTACGGCGCACGCGCATTGTCCCCGTAATACAGATAAGAAAACTGCGGGGCGAGACGGACGCACGCTCCCAAAACGGAGAGCCCGCCTACTCCGCTGTCAAATACCCCGACGATCGTCTTTTTGCCGTCCGACAACTTTTTGTCCTCCTTTTTGGAAAAATTCGCATTTTTTTGCCGCATGACCTTGAAAAACAGTTTACAAGAACTTCATTTTATGTTAAAATAGCTAAGGTTATTCGAGAAAGAAAAAAGGAGTTATCACCGTGCCCAACATCAAATCCGCGAAAAAGCGCGTCCTTGTTACCGAGAAGAAAACTTTGGAGAACAGATCCGTCAAATCCGCTCTGAAAACGCAGATCAAAAAGTTCCTTGCCGCCGTCGAAGCCGGCGACAAAGCGCTTGCAGAGCAGCTGTATCCCGAGACGGTCTCCGCGATCGACAGCGCCGTCTCCAAAGGCATCCTCCACAAGAACAACGCCGCCAATAAAAAGGCGAAATTGGCAAAAAAGCTGGCTTCCGTCGCCGCATAAATTTTCTGTCTCATCGGGGCGCTCTTCGGGCGCCCTTTTTTCGTGCCCGAAGGCGGTCTCCCCTATTCCATATATGGCGAGCGCGCGCATGCGCGCCCTATTTTTTTATTTTTTTGAAAATATACACCGCAAAACAGTTGACATGCCGTATGGAATCCGTTATACTGTTCTACGGTCTCTGTTTACAATTATTAAACTTTTGGTTTAATATTGCAAAAGTTCGATAAAAGTAAACAAAAAGTTTAATCTGTTTTCGGGAGAAGTGCATGGAACTCGGTTCGCGCATCAAGGAGATGCGGCTTGCGAAAAATCTGACGCAGGAAGAGCTGGCGGACCGCTGCGAGCTCACGAAAGGCTATATTTCGCAGCTGGAAAACGATCTCACAAGCCCTTCGATCGCCACGCTTGTGGACATTCTCAACGCGCTCGGGAGCAGCCTCGGGGCGTTTTTCAAGGAAGAAACGGCGGAAAAGGTCGTTTTTTCCGCCGAAGAGTATATCGACAAGCTTTCGGACGGGATGTATCTGCAATGGGTGATTCCCAACGCGCAGAAGAACCTGATGGAGCCCGTGCTCGTCACGCTCGACGCGGGCGCCTCGACCCCCGCCGACTTCCCCCACGAGGGCGAAGAATTCGGCTTCGTGCTCGAAGGGAGAGTGGCGGTCGTGCGCGGCGGCAAACGCTTTTTCGCCAAAAAGGGAGAAAGTTTCTACTATGCGGCGGACAAGGAGCATGCCGTCGTCAACACCGGCAAAGGCAGGGCGAGATTCCTCTGGATATCGACGCCCCCCAATTTTTGATACAAACCACGGAGGAAATCTATGGCGGAACACATCATCGAACTCAAAAACGTCACCAAGTATTATGATGACAACCTCGTCATCGACAACGTAAGTTTCTATGTGAACAAGGGCGAGTTCATCACCTTCTTGGGGCCTTCCGGCTGCGGCAAGACGACGACGCTCCGCATGATCGCAGGATTTGATCTGCCCACGAGCGGACAGATCCTGCTCAACGGCGAGGACATCTCCAAACTGCCCCCCAACAAGAGACCGGTCAATACCGTCTTTCAGCGGTACGCCCTCTTCCCCCACCTCAACGTGTACGAGAACATCGCCTACGGTCTCAAATGTAAGCGCGTCCTCAATACGTACCGGAACGCCGAGGGCAAAGAATACACCAAAAAGGAGCGGCTCTCCAAGAAAGAGATCGCGGAGAAGGTGCAAAAAGCCCTCGAAGTCGTCGACCTCGAAGGCTTTGAAAAGCGCTCCATCTCCACCCTCTCGGGCGGGCAGCAACAGCGCGTCGCCATCGCGCGCGCCATCGTCAACGAGCCCGAGATTCTTCTCCTCGACGAGCCGCTCGGCGCGCTCGACCTCAAAATGCGCAAGGAGATGCAGATCGAGCTCAAAGAGATGCACCGCCGCCTCGGCATCACCTTCATCTACGTCACCCATGACCAGGAGGAGGCGCTCACGATGTCGGACACCATCGTCGTCATGTCGGACGGCGTTGTCCAGCAGATCGGCACCCCCGCCAAGATCTACAACGAACCCGCGAACACCTTCGTTGCCGACTTCATCGGCGAGAGCAACATCATCTCGGGCACCGTCGTGGGCGACAAGCTCGTGCGGTTCTGCGGCAAAAATTTCGTCTGCCTCGACCAATTCGAAAAGGGCGAGCAGGTCGACGTCGTTGTCCGTCCCGAAGATATCGTCATGTGCGCACCCGAGCAGGGAACGCTTGTCGGGAAAGTCATCTCCGTGGTGTTCAAGGGCATCCATTACGAGATCACGGCGCAGCTCGGGAAATACGAGCTCGTCATCAATTCCACCCAGAAGCGCACCGTCGGCGAGATCATCGGTATGAAGATCGCCCCCGACGGCATCCACCTCATGCGCCCCAACTATACGACCAACCTGTTCGACGGCGTCATCACCAAGCACAACACCGTGGAATTTGCGGACGGCGAGTTCGAATGCGACGTCACCCAGCTCTACCCCGGGAGCCATCTCGACGAGGAGGAATACCTCATCACCGCCGAGGGAGAGAAGATCGACCTCACCGGCGCGGAAGTCAAGGTCGAAGTCGGGCTGTACGATATCGAGATCTCCGACGACCCCAAGGCGGGCGGCACGACGGGGCGCATCATCTCCATCATCTACAAGGGCGACCATTACCGCCTCATCGTGCGCACCGAGGAAGAGGAAGAGGACTTCGTGTTCGCGACGGAGGACCTTTGGAACGAGAACGACCTCGTCTCCGTCATCATTCCGAAGGACAAGATCAAGCTCACGCTCAAAAATCCCGAGGAGAAAAAGAGATTGGGAGGCGGCGCATGAACACGACCCTTCTCATCTTCCTCCTCGTCCTGCTCGCCGCGCTCCTGATCGGCATCGCGCTTCTGGCGTACAGGCTGGTCAAGGGAAGGATGCCCCGCTTCTCCCGCAAGTCGCTGTGCATCCCCTATGCCGTTTTCCTCGTATTCTTTGTCATCATCCCCATGCTCGTGATCTTTTTCTATGCGTTCACGGACCGGGAGATGCACTTTTCGTTCGGAAACTTCGTCAAATTCTTCTCCGACCCGACCAAACTCTCGACGATCGCCTATTCCATTGTCATCGCGCTCATCACGACGGTCGTGTGCCTTCTCATCGCATTCCCCGTCGCCTACATCCTCGCGCGGAGCAAGATGAAGAAAAAATATGTCGTTCTGATGCTCTTCGTGCTCCCCATGTGGATCAACTTCGTGCTGCGCATCAACGCCATCCGCGAGCTCTTCAACTGGATGGGACTGCTCGGGGAGACCAACTACTTCAATACCGTGTTCGGCATGGTGTACGACTTCCTTCCCTTCATGATTCTGCCCCTCTATACAACGATCATGAAGATCGACAACAGCCTCTATGAGGCGAGTTGCGACCTCGGGGCGAACGGGTTCGTCACCTTTACGCGCATCACGCTTCCCCTCTCCGTGCCGGGCATCATGAGCGGCGTCACGATGGTCTTTCTGCCCTCGATGACGAACTATGTGGTCTCGGATATGCTCGGCAACTCCATGGTGACCATCATCGGCAAGTTCATCTACGAATATTTCGGCAGCGATTGGCACATGGGTTCGATGGTCGCGCTCGTCTTGCTCGTCGTCGTGTTCGTTTCGACGTGGCTGACGGGCGGGTTCCAATCCGATGAAAACGTGCGGGGGGCGAATCTATGAAAAAACAGATCGTATTCAAGTGTCTGAAAGCGGGCTTCATCGGGCTCGTCCTGCTCCTGCTCTATGCCCCCATTCTGCTGCTTGCCGTCTATTCCTTCATCGGGACGGACATCATCGGCAAGGCGGGCGCCTTCTCGTGGGAACACTATGAAAAACTCTTCGGAGACCCCGTCATCCTCGGCATGATCGGCAATACCTTGCTCCTCGCGCTGCTCGCCGCGCTGCTCTCCACCGTCCTCGGCACGGTGGGTGCGCTCGGCATGTTCTACTGCAAAAAGCGGGTGAAGGCAATCGTGCACGGCGTGTCGCAGATTCCCGTCATCAATGCGGAGATCGTCACCGCGCTCGCGCTCGCCGTCACGTTCGTGACGGTGGGCATCGGCAAATCCTACTTCACCATGCTCGTCGGGCATCTCGTGATCTGCACCCCCTTCGTGGTTTTGTCCGTCATCCCCAAGCTCAAACAGATGGACAATTCCCTCTATGAAGCCGCGCTCGACCTCGGCGCGAGCCCCTTGAAAGCGCTCTTCACCGTCGTGCTGCCGCAGATCGTCCCCGGGGTCATCTCGGGCTTCATGCTCGCCGTCACCCTCTCCCTCGACGACTACATCGTCACCGTCTACACCCGCCCCAACGGATTTGAGACCATCTCCACCTATGTGTTCAATGCGACGATGCGCGGCAACGCGCATACGGCGGAGACGCTCTCCTCGTTCTGGGCGCTCACGACGATCATCTTCGTCGTCATCGTGCTGGTCGTCGTCATTTCCAACCTGACAAATCTCAGGAAAAAGGAGGCGAAACGATGAACAAGAGACAAGCGGTCTGCCTCGCGCTTGCGGGAGCGATGCTTCTCCCCGCCCTCTCCGCCCTCTCGGGCTGCGGCGCAAAACAGGCGGACGTCATCCTCAGGGTGTACAGCTGGGCGGAGTACATCGACGAGGGCGGCGAAGGCTCCTATCAAAACGACATCGAAGGGCTCGACAAAGCGGACGCCCGCCACATCCTCGACGACTTCGAAGCGTGGTACGAGGAGACCTACCGAGAGAGCATCCGCGTGGACTATGCGACCTTCGGCACCAACGAGGACATGTACAACGAGATCGTTTTGGGCAACGAATACGACCTTCTGTGCCCCTCCGACTACATGATCATGAAGCTCGCCGCGGAGGACCGCATCGTGCCGTACGACGAGAGCTTCTTCGACGAGAGCGACCCGCTCAACTACTATGTGCGCAACGTCTCCCCCTATATCAAGGGCGTGTTCGAAAACGGCACGGTCACCGTCACGCAGGGCGAGCGGCAGGAGACGCACACGTGGAGCGAATACGCCGCGGGCTATATGTGGGGCACGACAGGATTTGTGTACAATCCCGAGCACGTCGACCGCGCCGACCTCGAAGAACTCGGCTGGAAAACCTTCACGAGCGACAAATATACCAATAAGATCACCGCAAAGGACAACGTGCGCGACACCTATTTCGCCGCTCTCGGGCTCACCTATCAGGACGAGCTCCTCTCCCTCGACAAACAGGGAGAAAGCTACAACGGGACGCTCACCGACATCTTCAACCGCACGGAGGCGGACTACACCGAAGATGTGCGCACCGCCCTGCTCGCCATGAAGTCCAATATCTACGGATTCGAGACGGATACGGGAAAACAGGACATGGTGAGCGGCAAGATCTGGCTCAACTACGCATGGAGCGGGGACGCCGTCTATGCCCTCGACGAGGCGGAGGACGCGGAGGAGGAAGAGGATAAGCTCTACCTCGAATATTTCGTCCCCGAGGCGGGCTCCAACCTCTGGTTCGATGGCTGGGTGCTCACAAAGGGCGTCGAGGAGCGCGGCACGAAAAAAGCGGCGCAGGCGTTCGTCAACTATATGTCCACGCCCGAGAGCGCCAAGCGGAACAGCTATTTCATCGGCTACACCTCCGTCATCGCGGGCGAAAAGGGCGAAATGTGCGATTATACCGACGACCTCTACGGCGTCGAGGACGAGGCGGACGAGACGGAGGAAAACTACTACGACCTCACCTGGTTCTTCGGCGACGAAAACGGCGCCGTCGGAATCTACGCCGATGAAGAACAGCGCACGCGCAGGCAGCTCTATGCGCAGTTCCCCCCGCAGGACGTCATCGAGCGCTGCGCCGTCATGAACTACTTCGACGCGGACACGAGCGAGCGCATCAACGAGCTGTGGTCGCAGATCAAAGCGGAGACCCTCGACGCATGGGCGATCTCCGTACTCTGCGTCGCCGCCGTCGGCATCGTGCTCTTCGTGCTCTATGTCAAGTTCGGGAGCAAGATCGACTTCTTCCGCAGAAAGCCGAAGAAGGGATACGAGCTCAAAGAGCAGAAAAAGGCGTAAGATCCCTCAAAAGACAGCAGAAAAGGCGCCCGAAGGCGCCTTTTTCCATGCTCATTACTTGGTGACGTTCACGCACACGGCTTCCCTGCCGCCGTAGGTCGCCTCGACCGCGCACTTGAACCCTCTGCGCGTCATCCGCGCCTTGAATTCCTCCCCGTCGATCTGCGCGCGCAGGGTCGCAACGGAGATATTCTGTGCGGCGAAGGCGTCCTCCTCCCTGCCGTCCACAAACAGCGTGACCCCGGCAGGTCTCACTTGGACGACGACCTCATGGCTGTGAACGGTGAAGAAAAATTTGCGGCGGCTGCGCACGGTAACGACGATGGTGACGGTGATCACCAACGCCATAAAGACAAACATGGCGCATCCGACAATTATGGAAATCGTTTCGTCTGACGGCATAAAATTCTCCTTTTTCGAAGTATTATGTCACGCATAATACTATTGAAATTCATTTATTTTCTGATTCCGACTTCCCGTCTCCGTATTTTTTGCGCACGCAGGCAGTGAGCAGATACTCGATCTGCCCGTTCAGGGAGCGGAAATCCTCTTCCGCCCACCGCGAAAGCTGCGCGAAAAGCTTCGGCGACAGCCTGAGCGGCACCTGTTTTTTGCTCTGCTCCGTATCTTTCATCCTCTTTCCCCCCGGACCGATTCACGCAGACAAATCTCCGTCGGGCGCACTCTCTTGCGGTATACGGCGTACATCACCGTCCATACGACGAGCGACAAGATCGCCGCGGGCACCAAAAGCGCCATGATTCCGTTTCCGACCGCCGCGAGCGGGTCCGTCCCCGCCGAGATGCCGCCTATGACGCCGAGCACGGTCCCCGCCGTGACCGCGGCGACGAGAAAACTTGCGAACATGATGTTCCCCGCCCGTTGCAGATGCAGCCACGCCCTCTGCAACTCTCTTCGGAGCGCGTCCGTCTCCCCTTCGCCGAGTTTATTTTCGTTTCTTTGAAAGATCTCCCGTTTGCGGCGTTCAAGGGGAAAGATGACCGCGAAATAGAGGACGGTAAAGACGAGCAGCAGAAGAAGCATGACTTCCATCATCACATCGGTGATCTCCTCGATACCTGCGCCGAGGAGAAATGTAAGGAGGAACGTAAGCCCCAGCAGGAACGAGAACAAAGATCCCGCCCGAACGGACTTGCGGGTCACCGCGCGGAAATCGCTGCGCTCCGTCTCCTCTTTCAAAAATAATCGGACGGGCACGGGAACGGAGGAACCCCCGCGCGCAATTTCCGCATCCTTGGCGATCTTTGCCGCGTCATAGCCGAACTTCGACCGCTTGATCTCGTCGATCTCCGCCTCCGCCCTCTCATAGAGCGCCGCGCGTTTGCGGAGCCCGTCGACCGTCTCCGTGACGGTCGATGCGATGAGCAGCACCGTCGATGCAAGGCAAGTCACGGCGAAAATATAGGGCGGTATGGCAAGATAGGACGTGATGACGACGGAGACCGACAAAACCGTATA
>CANQOB010000022.1 GCA_947625385.1 uncultured Clostridia bacterium | reverse complement strand
CAATATCGCCTCGTTTTTATAGGGCTTTAGCCTTATTTACCGCCAAAAGCATTATGTCCATTTGGTCTATTGGAAGGCTATGCAGAGTACTATTCGGTGGAACTCGCAGAGAAAATCAACCGTGGATTGACCGAAAATGCGCTGAAAGGAAAGATCAACGGCGGCACCGTCCCCATGGGGTACAGACTCACCAAAGAGCGCACTTTTGAAATCGACGAAGAGGCTGCGCCCTTTGTCGTGGAAGCGTTTACGCGCTATGCCGAGGGCGAGATGATGGCGGAGATCGTCAAAGATTTTAACCGCCGCGGAATCAGATCCGTCAAGGGAAACCCCTTCTCCCTCAATATTATTCATCATATGTTGAAAAACCGCCGCTATCTCGGAGAATATCGTTTCCGAGAGATCGTCAAGCCGAACGCCTTTCCTGCAATCATTTCGGAAGAACTCTTCGAGCGCGTTCAAAAAAAGATGGCGAAAAATCAAAAAGCCCCCGCGCGCCATAAGGCAGAGGACGACTACATCTTAACCACAAAATTACGGTGTGGGAAATGCGGTGCGTTCATGGCGGGCGAAGCGGGAACGAGCAAGGGGAAATCGGTCTACCACTATTATAAATGCTCCAACGCAAAGCGGCACAAGGGATGTGATAAAAAAGCCGTCAAAAAGGATTGGATCGAGGATATTGTCATCCGATACACGATGAAGATCATCATGGACGACGCGCTCATCGAAGATATTGCCGATGTGATCCTCGACCTGTTGGCGCAGGAGAACACCCTCCTCCCGCAACTCAAAGCGCGGCTTGCGGAAACGGAGACCTTCATCCAAAATATGCTCAACGCCATTCAGCAGGGCATCTTCAACGAATCGACAAAACAGCGGCTCGACGAATTGGAAGCGACGAAGAAGGAATTGCAGGTCGCCATTATGAGCGAAGAACTGCAACGCCCCGAAATCACAAAAGAGCATATCACCTTTTGGATCACCCGTTTCCGCGACATCGATCCCAACGATTTGGAGGGCCGAAAGCGTCTGATCGACGGGTTTATAAACAGCATTTACCTCTTCGATGACAAAATCGTCTTTGTTTTTAACTTCAAGGACGGGACAAAAGAGGTATCTCTGCGGGAATTGGAAGCAGAATTGAGTTCGGATTTGGAAGCAAACGCTCAACCAAAACGAGACACAGATGTTTATCTGTGCCTCGTTTTGTATTTACGAACCATGACGGGACTTGAGGGTGGAGGCGATTGCGGGAGCAATCGGTTTGCGGGCGGATAAACTTGTAATCCGAATTATTTGCCGCAAACTGCACAGCACGGTGTAATTTTTAAGACTCCCATAAAAAGACAAAGTATTTTTAGGGAAGAGGATAAACAGTCATTGCTTCAAAAACAAAAAATCCGGATTGATTGCTATGCAACGAATCCGGGTGGTGCATCTGCAGCTTGCACCTTGCTTCAAGAGCAATATCATTATATCCCAAAGTTTCGGGGAAGGCAACACTTTTACGAAAACAGGCATAAAAAAAGAAAATGCGTAGGCAATTCCTACGCCAAAAGAAATATAATTTCTTTGTGCATTATCATTATAGCGTACTCGGCGGGAAGATGTCAACACATTTGCAGAAAAAAACCAAAATAAAAAGAAACGACGTAGGTTGTTCCTACGCCAAAAGAAATGATTTTCTTTAACTACTGTTAGTATATCCCAAACACGCGGAAAAGTCAACTCTTTTTGCGAAAAAAAGCAAAATAAAAAGAAAGGCGTAGGTTCTGCCTACGCGAAAAGAAATAATTTTCTTTAACTACTGTTAGTATATTCCAAACACGCGGAAAAGTCAACTCTTTTTGCGAAAAAAGTTTGAATAAAAAGAACGACGTAGGTTCTGCCTACGCCAAAAGAAATAATTTTCTTTAACTACCGTTAGTATATTCCAAACACGCGGAAAAGTCAACACTTTTTGCAGAAAAAAATGCAAAAATATGATTCGTCACGTCATGCGACCGTCGATTCGTCGTCACAGACGATCGTAAGCTTTTCTCCGTGATTTGTCAGACGGTTCCACATCCCCTTTTTGGAGAGCGCATTCCATTCTTCGAGACTGCCTTGAAAAACGATTTCGGAAAGATCGTTGCAGCCCATAAAAAGATAAATCGGAAGTTCGGAGATTCCTTTCGGCAAAGTTACCTTTTTGAGCGTCCGATGGTAGTAGAATGTGGCTTTCCAGACCGTACAGGTATCCGGGATCACGATCTCTTCCTCATCGCCGAGATAGGCGAGCAGAATATTTTGCGCTCCGTCGCGATAATAGACAAACTCGTTTTCCGTAACGAGGTTGCTCTTGTCCTCTGCTCCCATGATATGCAGCGCATAATTTGCCACATAGCCATTCGAAGTCTGCCCCTCCTCCAACACGAGCGAAGATAGATTACGGATCTCCACCAACTTATGACAATCGTTGAAGGCTTTTTCCCCTATGGACTGCAAGCGTTCGGGCAGCGTAAGCGAAACGAGCGATCTGCAAAACGCAAAAGCGAAAGTTTGAATCTCCTCGACGCCCTTGCCGAGGTCGACCCCGGATAATCTATCGCAATTTGTAAACGCGTAAGCGCCGACGCTTTTTACACCGTCTCCGAGCGTAACGCGTTCGAGATTTCTGCATGTATAAAATGCTTCCATGCCGAGGGAAGTCACACTGTCGGGAACCGTCACTTCGACGATCGCATCGTTATAGGCAAATGCGTCGCGGTGAATCGCATAGGAGCCCCCTTCGAACTGCTCGGGCAAGGTCGGCGTCTGTTCTGCTCCCGTATAGGCAATCAACTGCCATTCGCGCGCGAGCCCGCTTTTGCCCAGGACGGGATAAAATGCAAAATCCCCCACCCATTCATATTTGCTCTGCACGTTCTCCGTCCATACGTCGGCTGCATATCTGGCAGCATATCCGTTGTCCTTCGAACCGATCTGTAAGGAAAATTTCGAAAAATTATAGACCTCTTTCAATCCGCAGCAGAGCTCGAATGCGTCGCCGGAGATAGTTTCCAGTCCCGTGCCGAGCCGAAGCGACAAAAGTCCGCTTGTCGAAAACGCACCCGATCTGATCGTTTTCAAAGAATCCGGGAGAATGGCTTTGCGAAGATTCGGGCATTGACAAAAGGCGTCCATGCCGATCTCTTCCAACCCTTCACCGAAATGCACGCGGGAAAGCAGTTTGTTGTTCATAAATGCAAACATTCCGACCTTTTTGACGCTATCCGGAATCCAGACCGTAACGAGCGGCGAGCTTTCCCAATCCGAAGCCGAAGAATAAGAATCGTTGTCAAAAGCGAAGTTGGCAATGGCAACGACGGGTCTCGCTTCATGTGTCGCGGGAATGACGAGAAATTTTGTGTCCAACGGCGCGGAACCGATTCCCGTCACCGCAAACCCCGTTCCGTCCTCGGTCTCTTCGTAAGCCAAACCCTCGGTCGGCACGATGCCGGCTTTGCAGAGATCGCATTGCAAATCATTGTTCTCATCGACATGGATATCGCGACCGATGTCGGGCGCATCGCAGCCGCTTCCTTCACAGTGCTGTCTGTGCGTTCCGTCGCCATTGTCCACCCAACGGTACGCATGGGTGTGCGTTATGCTTACGCTACCGCCGCATTCATCGCAGGTTCCGTTCTTGTCTCGGTCGACATGCGCTCCGACGTGAATATCGGGCGCGTCGCAGCCATCGTTCGCACAGTGCTGCTTGTGCGTTCCGTCGCCGTTGTCCACCCAACGGTACGCATGGACATGCGCCGCATGCGCCACGCTTTCGCCACACACGTCGCAAGCTCCGTCCCCGTTCCCGTCGGCATGTGCGGCGCGGCTCCCGTCCTTTTCCGTGCCGTCGTCCGCGCAAACCTGCCAATGTTCCTTCGCATCGTTCTTCCATACCCAACTGTGCGTATGCCCGTTCGCCGCTTCGACGTCCGCACAGGCGGATAAGAAAAACAAACACAGCGCGCTCGCTGCCGCGAGCAAGATTTTGATTCTTCTCTTCATATCCTTTTCTCCTTTTAACAGAATTTCGCTAATATTATAACGAAACAACGTTAAAAAGTCAACGAAATTCCGCTAATTTGTTAGCGAAATTTTGATTATAATATTGATATGGATATCATCGAAAGAATCAAGGAACTGCGCGACGCGCGCGGGTGGAGCACCAATCAACTTGCGCTCGAAGCGGAGCTGACACAATCCACGGTCTCGACGGTGCTCACCAAGACAAATTCGCTGCCGAGCCTCGAAACGCTCATCCGTCTGTGCAATGCGTTCGGGATCACGCTCGCCCAATTCTTCATGGAGGAAGAGCAGAGCGAACTGGTCAGCGCGCAGGAAAAAATTTTGATCGAGGAATACCGGAAACTATCCGAAAAAAAGAAAAAAGCGGTGCTGGCACTGCTCGAAGAATAATTCGGCTCCGAGCCGCACGCCGCATCCGAAGTGTCTCGCGGAGGGACATTTCTCCGCCGGCAGAGCGCTTTTCGTGCGGAATCCGACCCGAAAATCATTGCAAATCGTGAAAAAGTATGGTAAAATCGTACTATACCCTTTCGAGGAGGCTCTTATGTTGAAACGTGTTTGCGGAATCGTCGCGCTCTCGGCGCTTTTGCTCTGTCTGTGCGCCTGCGCTCCCGCGGAACCCGTGAGCTATTCCGTCACGGTCGCCTGCGGCGAAGAATTCACCGAGGAAGAGGCTGCCGATATGCTGCGCGAAGTCGTCGCCGCCGTCACCCAAAACGGGAAAACCGTGGAGGAAAAGGCGCTCGCCGAGGACTCCTACGGCTTCTATGCCGATTTCGATCTCGTGCCCGGAGAATATGACGTGACGCTCAAAAACGTGCCGTCTGCGTATTTCGTCGAACCGCAGACGCAGCATGTCACCGATACGCAGAGAAACGTTGTGTTTGCGATCTCCAAAGAGGCTACCGTGACCGAGCAGATCACCTACTCCGTGACCGTGCTCTATCCCGACGGGCGTCTCGCCGAAGGCATTGCGGTGGAGTTTTGTACGACGCCCGGACAGGTGGGCGCGGTGGAGACTTGCAGGACGGCGGCGCCGACGGACGCCGACGGAACGACGAGCATCGAACTGCCGAAGTACGGTTACGATATCCACATCAACGACTGTCCCGACGGATATGCCTTCGACAGAGAACGCTATAAAGTTACGCCGTCGGCGCCCTCCGTCACGGTCAGCCTGACTGCGGCGAACTGAATGCAAAAGAAAAACCGACCGCGGGGTCGGTTTTTTCATGCCCTCTATGCAGTTTTACGTGCGGAAGAGCGATTCGAGACGGGCGCGGAACGCCGCATCCACCTTGCCCTCCCTGGCGAATGCGATTTTGCCGTCCCGCCCGACGACGACGGAGACGGGATAGGAGTCCTTCCCGCCGAGAGCGGAAAAGAGGAAGCTCAGGTTCGGGTCGTCCTGCGGACCGACGTCCTGTGCGAACGTGACGGAGAAATCCTGCCAGCCGCGCGCGTCTAACCATGCCTGCACGCCCTCGGGCGTGGCGGGGTTCTCGTACATGTGGTGGCTGTGGACGGCGAGGACGACCATGTCGTCCCGATGCTGTGCGGCGATCTGCGAGAGCGTAGGCATCTCCTCGACGCAGGGTCCGCATTGCGTGTACCAAAAGTTGATGAGCACGATCTTGCCGCGATGATCGGAGAGCGTGAAGGGCGCGCCGCCGAAATAGGTGTCGAGGGTGAAATCGAAGCAGAGGTCTCCCTCGTTTGCGCCGAACTTTGCAACGGGGGCAAGCCGAAGCGTTTGCGGTGCTGTGCCGCGCAGCGTAAAGAGAGGGATGGCGACGGGCTCGCTCGTTTGGAGCGCGGTGTCGTAATACCGCACGGTGAGCGAGAGCTGCTCGCTCTCCGAGGTGACGGTGTAGCTGCGTTCGGACGTCTCCTCGTAGGCGAAGTAGACCGTCTCCCCCGCCGCGACCTCCACATCGTATTTGCCCGTCAGCGTCCGGAGCAGGAAAGGCTCGTCCTCCGTCCCCTCTCCGGTATAGACCGCTTTGCCGTCCGCAACGCCGTCCGAGATCGTAAAGGAGAGCGTGGCGGCTTCCCCGTCCTTGGAGGAGACTGCCATGAAATAGTGCGTGGCGGCGAGGTCGGAGAGCTGCATGGGACCCGAGGGAAGATTGTAATACACGAGCGCGCCGACCAACAGGGCGAGCGCGGCGCTCCATGCGGCGACTTGCATCCAGAACGTCGCGGGGCGCTTGTGCGGTTTTTTGGGCGTCTTTCGTTTTTCATGCCCTTCCGCGGACATGGGTGCCCCGTTTTCCGTCACGAGTGCGGCGGGCGCTTCTACCGTTTGAGGTACGACTGCTTGCGCGGCGGGCGCTTCGCCCCGTTCGAGCAAGGCTCCGAGGGGACGGGAAACTTCCTCCACGGGGACGGCGTTCGCATGCAAGAGCAGTTTGGAGCCCTTGAAGGAGATCGCCTTCGCGGGGCAGACCGCGATACATTCGCCGCACTGGATACATTCCCGGTCGCCGACATGGCGCACATCCATCTTGCAGAAGGAGACGCACAGTCCGCAATCGGTGCACTTGTTCTTGTCGAGCCTGACGCCGAGCAGCGAGATGCGGTTGAAAAATCCGTACAGGGCGCCGAGCGGGCAGAGGAAACGGCAGAATCCGCGGAACACGAACACGCAGCCGAGCACTACAAGGATGAGGACCAGAAATTTCCAGCTGAACAGTCCGCCGAGCATGCCGTAGAGCGACGCGTTGTCGGGATGGATGAGCAGCCCGACCGCGCCTCCCAACGTCCCCGCGGGGCAGATATACTTGCAGAATGCGGGCACTGCGTGCGCATCCAGCCCGAACATGATGGGAATGGAGACGACAAAGACGGCGAGCAGAACGTATTTCAGATAGGACAGAGCGCGCGTAAAGCGGCTCTTTTTCAGCTTGGGCGTACGAATCTTGTAGAGAAGGTCCTGAAACAGTCCGAACGGGCAGAGGAATCCGCAGATCGTGCGGGCGAGCAGGACTCCGAAGAGCATGAGAATGCCCAGCACATAGTAGGGTGCGCGCGTCCCCGAGGAAGCCAGCGCGTTTTGCAGGGCGCCGAGCGGGCATGCGCCCACCGCGCCCGGACAGGAATAGCAATTCAATCCCGGGACGCAGGCATACTTCGTATTCCCGCTGTAGATCCTGCCCGAGAAGAACCCCTTGATGTTCGCATTGGCGAGCAAGGCGGCATATACCTGTATGAGCCGCCGTTTAGAGGGCTTGTATGCCGCCCACAGCTCTTTGAGCGTGCGGCGCGGCTGCGACTCCGCGGCGGCGCGGGCGCGCCTTGTGTCCCGTATTGCACAGCCCAAAACGGCAAGACATGCCGCGAGCAGTCCGAACGCGACACAGGAGAAAACCGTGATGAGTGCGATCTCAAACGTTCCCATACCGTCCTCCTCACCCGAGCCCGATACATTCGGTGCAGATCATGACCGCCTTGCCGAGCACATCGTTTGCTCCGCCGTTCAGCGCGCCCAGCACAAGGAAAACAAGGGCGCAGACCAAGACCGCGGTGCGAAGAGAGATGACCGTCCACGGGGACGAGAGCAGGCTTTTCGCCCTCGCTCGGGGAGCAAAGGCGCGCGTGCCGCGCTTTCCGAGGACGAGCAGGCGTTTGAGTTCGGGCAACATCAGCCGGTAGGCGATGCGCTCGAACACGAGCATACCGACGATCATAGCGACGACCGCGGCAAGCCACGGCGCGATGTAACGTAAAAGGGACAGGACCGCCGCGTTCACCTCTCCCGTGTAGGAGGCGCCGGAAAAGAGGCGCACGCCGCAAAAGACCGCGGCGACCAAAGAAAAGACGAGAATGAGCAGCCAAAGGACAGAGCGGAGCGTGCAAAAATGCTTCGCCCGCGCGCGGAGACGGAGGTATTCCTCCCCTTCGCCCTCCGGGATACGGTTCAAAAGGCTGCGGTAGACCTTCCCCTCGTCCTTGCCCGCCGCAGAGGACGGCGCGGGGACGAAAAAGAAGCCGCAGACGATGGCAACAGCCCATGCCGAGAGCGGAATGCAGAGAAGGCGCACGCGGGCGGCGACGCCCTCGTAGGTGAAGAGCGGAGCGGCGTCCGCAAAGTAGATCTCGGCGAGCTGCACGATGAAGCAGAGCCCTACGACCGCGGTGAGGACTCCCAAAAAGACGGCATACGCCCTTTGAAGCTTGTACGTGCTGCTGTTCATGTCTCCCATTATACCCTTCCGACCCTCTGTTGTCAAGTCATAAAGTCCGACGGCAGCAAAAAACCGCACCGAAGTGCGGTTTTTTTACTTGGGCTCTTTTTTACTTGTCGCCGTCCGACGGATCCTGCGAGGCGGGCGCATCGCTTTCGGTAGGTTTGGCTGCCGGCGTGCCCCAGAATTCGGGCGGCACCGTCTTTTTCACCTTGACCAGACCGAGGTCGATGAGAACTTCCAACGACTGCGTCGGAACGACGTAGGAGATGTTCGCGTTCTCGCCCTTCTCGATGCCGTAGAGGCTCATGATGATCTCCACGAGCTCCTTCGCGTACTTCACGGAGCGCTTGCTCTTCAATTTGAGACGGGTCGGATAATCCGCATACTTGCCGACGGAGGAGACGTCCTTGTGGTGATACTTCGAGGCGCTCAGCGTGTTCGGGTCGAGCGCGATGTACATAAAGAGCGACTTGCCCTTGATCTGCAACTTGACGATCTTGTTCCTGCCCTTGTTGAAGGTATCGTAGCTCCAGCTCACGCGCGATTTCACGCCCTTGTAGGAGAGAATCTCGTTTTTGAGGTCGGAGTAGATGTTCTTGATCTCGTCGTCCGACTGCGACAGACGGGCGCGGAAGCTCCTGTCAAACATGGAGGAGAGCTGTCTCTCATTGAGATCTGCGGGAATGATGAGCACGGGCTTCGGTGCGGGCTGCTCTTCGGCGGGAGCGGGCTCTTCAGCGGGAGCAGGCTCTTCGGCGGGAGCGGGCTCCTCGGCGGGAGCAATCTCCTCTTCGACGGGCGCAGGCTCCTCGGCAGGCTGCTCTTCGGCGGGAGCGGGCTCCTCAACAGGTGCGGGCTCCTCGACGGGCTCCTCTGCGATCTCTTCCGTAGCCTCTTCCGTGACTTCCTCTACGGGCTCTTCGGCGGTCTCCTCGACGGGCTCTTCGGGCACCGTGTCGTTCTTCTTGCGGAGAAGGAGCACGAGCAGGATGACCGTGACGACGAGCAGGACGATGATGACGGCGATGAGCAGCCACAGCCACCAGAGGTTGGCGACCTTGGTGATCTCGATGACGGCATAGACGGAGAAGGTATCCGCTTCGAACACCATTTCGTTGCCGATGCGGGTCGCATCCATGAATTCGACCGTGCCGTCGTCCTTGATGTGGATGACTGCGAGTTCTCTCTCGCCCTCGCGCAGATCTTCGGGGATGGGCAGACGAATCTTGAACTTGCCGAGCCCTTCCGCCTTGTTATCGCCTTCCTTGAAGCTGATGTCCCACGACGCTGCGACCGTGTAGTCGAAGCCGGAACCGTACTCCTCTTCGAGGGCGCTGCGGACCGCGCTGTCGGCGGTGACGGGAGCGCTCTTCACGTTGGCGGTGTGGACGTCGCTGTCGAAGGTGTTGCCGTCCATCTTTTCGATGGTGATGCCGTCCTTGTCAAAGACGAGCGCGGTCACGATTCTCCAAGAGAACGCCCGCATGCTCTCGTCGATGTCCGCCGTGCTCGCATCGTCGAGGGTGTAGTTCGCCGCTGTTTCCCCGGTGAGGATGAACGTAGCGGTCACGGTGTACTTGCCGACTGCGGAGGCCTTCTGCACGCCGCTGTAATTTGCGACTGCCACGCCTTCGGGCAGTGTGGAGGCGTCTACCTTGGCAAAGAAGTTGGCGCCCGTGAAATCGAATACGGACTGTTCGAGCTTGACGTCGTCCAGCGAAAGGAATGCCTTCGCGATCGTCCAGTCAAGACTCTTCCAGTTGGGATGCGCGCTGTCGCCGTTGATGTAACGGATACGTGCATTCGGATCCTTGGCTTCCACCTTGACGACGAGCGTGTATTCGCCCGCATTCGTTTTCTTGTCGCCCTCGATGGTCACCGTGTAGACATTCTCGTCCGCAAATTCGGAATAGTCTTTGAGGAGCGCGGTGTGCTCTTTGCCGTCATAAGTGAAGGACGAGTTGGCAGGGTCGAGCTCGAACCTGCTCATGTCGAACACGGTCTCCTCGCCGTTGTAGATGTTCCATGTGAGCTCGAGAACGCCGTTGTCGAGCGGCTGCCCGCCGAGGGTAAACGTGTAGTTCTTCGCGGCGACGTCCCCCCACTTAAAGGTGACGGTGGCGGTGTAAGTGTCGGCATCCGTCGCTTCCCAAGTGCCGCCCGTAGTCGCTACGGTAAGTCCATCGGGAATGGACGAAGTATCGAGCTGAACAGTGCGCTTCGTGTTATTGAAGTCGAAGGAGTCCGTTACAAGGCGCACTTTATCGAGCTTAAATTCTTTCGGCGTGATCGTGACGGTCAGGTCTTTGTTTATGGAGACCTGGTATTTGCCGTCTACCGACATCGGAGCGACGGAGACTTGATAGGTACCCACATCGGTGATGGAGTCCGCGTCCGAAGTGCTCCCGTTGTAGGTGTAGGAGGTGATGACGATTTGAATGTTCGCAAGCGAGACGCCGGCGGGCAGCGAAGCCTGATCCAGCGTGACGATCGGGTGATTCTCTTTGTCGTACACTTCGGAATGGGAGAAGCTACCTTCGTGCTCCGCGGGCTCGCCGTTCACAAGCCACACGGCACCTGTGAGATCGATCGTGCCCTCCGTGATGTTCCAGCTGATCTCGACTTCGGGGTCGTGGTCGGTGGGTTCGATCACATAGTTGATGTCGTCCACCAAGACGAGTTTATACACCGTCGTATATGCGCCGGACTCCGTCTTGTCATGATCGCTCGCTTCGTCCAGATCAATTCGAAGATATTTTTCTTCCAACTCTGCTTTCGTGGGAACAGGGACGCCGTTCACGAGAATGGCGCCGAGGATGATCTCATCGCTCAACGCAGGGGTGTGCGGTTCACCGTTATACGAAATAGAAGGGTGTTCCGCCTCGAGCGTTTTGTAGTCGACGCTCACGACGATTTTTTCGATCGACCAATTGAAGCCGGGGGTAGAATAGCTGTCGCCCGAGGTCAACGAATCGGCAAACTTGTAGTTCTCATTGTCAATGGTGAAGGTCGCACCGGCGGTATAGCTGCCCGCTGCTGTCTTCTTGCATTCGTCGCCATACGTAACAGAAACGATCTCCTTAAACTCCTCGGGGGAGTTAAACGTGTTGTTGTCACTGCCCCACCGGAATCTGATATAAGCGTCGGAAATCGTGAGGTCATACTCCTTGCCGCTATATTTGATGGAGTGACCGTCGATCGTGTCGAACTGATCGGCGCCGCCGTTGATGAACCATGTGAGGGTGCCGTCAAGGGTGATCTCCGCCTGCGCGATCTCCCACGCTTGTTCGGTCGTATCCTCGGGCTCGACAAACTTGTAGTTCTTGACATACTCTTCGTTCTCTTCGTTCAGCTTGACGCTGACTTTGGCGAGGTACTGCCCCGCATCCGTCGCGGTATTCGTATGATCGGAGTCCGTCACATACGAGACAACAAGGATATCTTTGGGAAGAAGGTCGTCGTCCACGGAACAGACGGGGGTCACCGTCGCGGGGAATTCTTGCTCTTGCCTGTTATAGACATACGGCGTTCCCGCATTGTCCCAGACGATGTGCGCGGTGATCTCGGCTTGGTCGATCTTCCATTCCGCCGTCACCTCCGTGCCTTCCTCATCCGTGCCGTTCAGCTTATAACCGAATACAAAGTTGTCGGCATAGGTCTCGACTTCCGCCTTGGTATACACGGAGAAGTTCGCCTTGTAGGTGCCGGCATCCGTTCCGCTCGACCTTCCGTCTGCGGGAAGCCCGGGTTCGAAGTAACGGACGAGCGTATCGCTGTCGTACCCTTCGGCGGTGTAGGTGTAGTCCCAAGTCACATAATGGGGCTTTGCGCTGTACACATAGGATTTGCTGTACGCTTCCCCGTCCTCATTGAGAAGGGTGAGTTCGACGTTGACCGCAAGCGGATCGATCTCGACGGTGAAATCCTTGCTCGTCACTTTGACGAGCGTCTCGGTGTCGGTGACGACGACGTGGTAGACGCCGCTGTCCGCAACATCGACGAGCGTGAGGGAGGGTCCCGTCTCCCCTTCGAGAAGGGCCTCGCCGTCATCCACGCGATACCATTGATAAGAGTATTTTGCATAGTTGACGCCTTCCACCTCTACGGAGAGCTCGAAGCCGTCCCGCTCGATGCGGTAGTTTTCGGTGAGTTTGTCGGTCTCTTCGCCGCCGACGAAGTCGGTGACGGTGAACTGCGTCGCGGGACGGACGACAACGTCCGCCGCGGGCATTCCTTCGAGCGCTTCGCGCGCATCGTCGTCCGCGAGATACCAATGGAGAATCTCATAGCCCTGCACGTCGGTCATGTCGGCAAACGTGGCGACGTCGGCGCCGACGGGGAGCAAGCCCTCACGGACGATCTCGCCGTCGACCTCGTAGGAGACCTTGTAGACTTCGGGCACATAGAGCTCGGCGTCCACCGAGAGACGGTAGACGGTGTCGGAGTCCAAAAACTCTTTCACTGCGTCGCCAAAGCCCTCTGCGGCGCTGACGCCGTGGCGGGCGAGGAAGTTCGCCGCACGGACGAGCTCTTCGGCAAGGTCGAACTCCACGCTGCCCGAAAGGGACATGTTCCCGTCGCCGTGGTAGAGGTCGAGAAGAGTCTTGTCGCGCACACTGTCGGGCAGATACCCAAGCGCCTTGCGCCCGTATTTGAGCAGGGTGTCATAGAGACCGTCGAGGGTCTCGAGCTTATCAATATAATTATAGACCGTTTGGTTGAAGTCGCCCCTCGCGATGCGCTCGCGGAGCGCAGCCGCGTCGAACGTTTCCCAATCGACCTTGTGCACGAAGTT
The DNA here is from genome assembly GCA_947625385.1 of uncultured Clostridia bacterium. Classification (GTDB taxonomy): domain Bacteria; phylum Bacillota; class Clostridia; order Christensenellales; family Borkfalkiaceae; genus Gallimonas. The sequence continues at coordinate 9,840 of CANQOB010000022.1, read as the reverse complement.
GTACAGTTTCTCCGCGGCGCGGTCGAGTTTGTCACCCTCGCCGATATAGGTGTGGAGAAGCTCCTTCACGCGGTCGAGGGAAAGCCCTGCGACGCGCTTTACGACCTTGTCGATGAAGTCGTTGACGAATTGGTCGATCTGGGCGTCGTCCAAGTCCTTGACATACTCCCCGATGTAGCCGTTGAGCCATTCGGAGCTCATGAAGTTTGTGAAGAACCGCTGATAATCGATGCCGCCGAGGATATCGAACAGGCTGTCGTATGTATCCTTATTCTCCACGAGGTCGCCGACGGTCGTCGTGAACAGGGAGAAGAAGGCGTTCTTGTTCGCGTCGTCGAGCATGTCGCTCGCGAGAGCGGAGCGGTACAGCTCCGTAAAGAGAACGGGCGTGCGCACGGAGACGTGATAGGTGCCGTCCGAAGAGGACACGTCCACATGTTCGTCGATGATGCGCGCCGCCGAACGGATGAGAGAGCAATCCCCGTCGAACCCGAAGGTGAAGGTGAGCCCGAAGTCGCCGTACGTCGTGGTGAAAAACAGCTCGTACTCCGCAAAGTGCCGCATGTCCTCATCGGACATGTTCACGATCTGAGACGGACGGGGCAGTTCGGCGAACATGCTTTTGAGCGCTTCGATCTTGATGGTCTTGTTCTCGTAAATCGTGATGTTGCCGTTCACCTTGACGGTTTCCAGAAGAGAGATGAAATCGGCAAGCCCGATCGACGCCTTGCCGCCGTTGTTCTCGACTTCCTGCACGGCGTACTCCGTGCGGTCCTTGACGTCTTGAAGGAGCTTCTCCTTCTCTGTGGGGTCGAGGTCCGGGAACTTATCCTCCACCGCCTCTTTGAGAACTCTGTCCAATTTATCCTTGACCGCTTCGTAACCTTCCTCATGGGAGGAGAGATAGCTCTCGACGGCAAGCTCGACAAGCATGTCATACTTGCCGTTCGTATAATCTCTGATGTCATCCGCCGTGAGGTTATCCTGAATGTATTTCTCGATCTGACCCCACGTCAGACCTTCGAAGTTGCCGAAATCGCTCGGGTCGAAGGCGGTGGGGCTCACGAGGGACACGGAATGCGCCTCGGGCTGTTCTACCGTTCCGAAGATCCCGCGGACGACGACGTCCTCGATCGCGGCGGAAAACGCGTCGAACAGATCGGTGAAATCTTCCCTCGTCGCCCCCAAATAGTCGGCATGCTGCGCGTCGAGCAGGAACGTCAGATGGTTTTCCGTCTTGTCATAGACAAGGGTGTACCACTTCTCCCCGCCGCCGTAGACGAACTCCTCGTTCTCGCCGGCAGGCTGCTCTTCCGCTTTCGCGGGCGTGCGGAGCGCAAAGACGCCGCCGAGCACCAGCAGGAAAGAGAGAAGCACCAAAAGCACCACTGTGAGCGTTCTCGAAATCCTTTTCATCTTGATTTCTCCTTAATGATTTTTTACATGAAACACGGACAGAGCGGTCCCCCTTGGGAGAAACTGTCTGCCGAAAATTCCCTATATGACACGTTTATCGCTAATATAATATAGTATTTTCACGAAATTGTCAACAGGTTCCCGCAAAAAAACCGCATAAAACAACAAAATTTTTATCGTTTTTCACGTCCTGCCGTGTGTTTTCCCGCCGAAGGACGGCAATTTTACGATTCATCCGCACCATTCCCGTCCGAATCCGTCGTCTGCTCCTCTTCGGTCGGCGAAGAAGGTGCATCATCCCCGGAAGCGGGCTGAGGGTCGGCATCGGTATCTGCGGCAGCTTCCGTCTCGCCTTCGGCAGGCTCCGTCTCGCCGGAAACGGCTTCCGCTCCGCCCGAAGCGGTCAAGGCGGCGCGGCGACGGCGCACGCGGCGCACGATCAAAAATACGATGAGAGCCAACAAAAGCGCAAGAACGCACGGGATGACGATCTTCGCCGCCAACAGGATGGTCTCCAACTTGGTCATGCCGGTCTCGGGCGCGGGAGGGATGGGCTCGGAGACAAAGACCGCCGTATAGGTGGCGTCCCCCGTGACGAGGGTGGACGACGAGAGACGGTTCCCCTCTGCGTCCTCCCAATGCGAAAAGGTATAAGTATATTGCCCGTCTCCCGACTTGACGGGGTCGAAGGGCGGCGCCTCCAACTTGTCGCCGTAGCGGAACGTCCTCTGGTAGAGCGTCCTGCCGTCCGCGACAAAGACCGCGGTATATTCGAGATAAACGATCTCCGCATCCAGCCTCACGTCATGGGCGGGCATCCCGAAAGAACCGCCCTCCACGGGCACGCGGCACAGGGAGCCGTCCTCGGCGGGATAGGAATAGTACAGCGTCGCCGAGATGCCCGGCGCAACGATGCGGAAGGTCACGGGGACCTCCTCCCCCGCCTCATAGCGACCGCCGGCGACGATCTCCACCCGCTCGTCCTCCATCACGGCGACCGAGTAGCGCTTGCAGATCTCATAGACCGCGCCGACGCCGACTTTGGCGCGGAGCATGCCGCCGTCCGCGCTCAGCGTCTGCACGTCGCCTTCTTCCGCGATGTTCTGCAAGTCGACGGAGGAAAGCTCAAAGGGGAAGGAAAAGGAGGAGACGTCCGCAGCGAACTCCATGCGGGTCTGCGGGAAGATCTCCCCGCCGTCTGTGCCGAAGAGGTGCACGAAGAGGCGGCACGACCCGTCTTTTGCATAGACGTTCGCGGACATGGTACCCACGTTTTTGTCCGAGAGCTCTTCAAGAAGCGCCTCGGAGAAGTACAAAGTTATGCCCGAAAAGCGCACTTCGAGGGTGGCGTTTTCCACCGAGGAAAGTTCCTGCATGAGCGCAGAGAACGACCACGTCCCCGCCGCGGAGGAATGCGCCGAGGCGTCCACAAGATAGGCGCTCCCCTCCCGCGTGACGGCGCCGTCGCGCATGCCGCAGGAGAAGAAGCGAATCTCCTCGAATACCGCCGAATAGGCATACCGTGTGGCGGGCTGCGGCGAAGGGAAGGAGGGCACGAGCGCACCGTTTTGGCTCCAACCCTTGAAGAGGAAGCGGCTCTTTTCCGTGTTCGCCCGCGCGGGCGTGCCCGGATAGGCGATCTCCTCCCCCGCAAAGGGATAGGTGACGACGGCGGGAGAACCCGGCACCGTCCACACGACGCGTGCGCTCTCCTCGAATTCGGCGACGAACGTCATGTCCCGTTCGGTGACGGTCGGCAGCTCGTCGAGCAGTACGCCCCTCTGCGACCAGCCGAGGAAGCGGTAGGCAAACGTCTCCGTGCTGCGGGAGGGCTCCCCGAAGGCATACTCGGGCACGGAGCCGTAATCGCATGCGCCCTCGACGGGCTTGCCGTTCACCATCCAGATGACGCGGTAACTTTCGGGGGTCTCGTCGAAGGAAGGATAGAGCGTGAGCGTGCCGAGGTCGGTGCGGATGTGCGCAAGGTCGACGGGGTTGCCCTTGCCGTCCACCCATCCGCGGAAGGTACAGCGGTACCCCGTCCGCGTCTTAACGGGCGCATCGTAGGGATAGACGACGCCCCCGTCGTAGAGCACCGTCGCCGTGTAGACGGGCTCCCCCTCGCCCGCCTCGTCCGCATAGAATCGGACGACCACCGTCCTTGCATTGCGGAAATAGCGGATGACTTCCGTCGTGCACGGGAAGGTGAAATCGGACTGCGCGCGGGCATGGTCGAGCGCGCCGCCGTCATACGCCTCGGCGAGCGCTGCCTCTTCCGCGGAGATCGCGGGGGGGGCGGGTTCGACGGGCAGCGGCGGCTCTTCGGGCTGTTGGGGCATTGCGACGGGCGCGGGCTCCTTGACTGCGGGAACGGACGCGGGCGGGTCGCCGGGAAGCGGCGGCTCGGCGGGTGCGGGACCCGGGTCTGCGGGTTTCACGGGTTCGACGGGCTGCCCCGCGGGGAAGGGAACGCCGCTCAGAACGGGCGCGGCGTCGTCGATGTCCTCGGGGATATCCGTCTCGACGAGAATCTGCGACGGAGCGGAGCCGTCGAATTTATAGTTCTTATCGAACACATAGTTCTCATAGTTGGGAATCCTGCCGTCCGTCAGCAGATTTGCCATGACGTACAGCTCGGCGACGAGGATGCGGAACTGCTCCAACTTGCCCTGCTTCGCGATAAAGGATTTAATGTCCGCAGAGGAGCGGAACAGGCTGTTGAGGGCATGCAGAAGCTCGGTGACTTCGTGCGCCACCTTGTCGTAATTCATGATATAGAAGGCGTATTTGCGGTCATACCCGCCGCCTGTCTCCACGATGTCGTAGCGGTAGGTGTAAAAGAGCTGCCGCAGGGTCTGGGTCGCCGCAGCCGCCTTGTCGAGATTGTGCCCGAGGTTGGGGTAGAATTCCGTGATGGTGTTCCGTTCCGCGATGACGGAGTCCACCGTCGAACCCGTGACGGCGTTGAACAGGGTGCGGGACTGCCCTGCGCAGGGCGTCGGCTCGAACATGAAGTCGAGGTAGGAGATCTGGCGGACCGCTTTTTGCGCCTCCGGAGAGTCCAGCTTGCGGTTGTACTCCTCCATCTTCCGCTCGTACTCGGCGTATTCCGCACTGTAAGAGCTCCATTTACGCGCCGCTTCGTACCATTCGCCGTACTTTTTCTCCCATTCCTCGTGCCGCGTCTTTTTGGCGTTGTATTCGGACAGCTTTGCAAGGTAGTCGCGGTATCTGTTCCAAGCCGCCAGATCGGAGAGGTACTGCCGATAGGCGGGGAGAAGGACGTTCTCGTAAGTTTCGAGGTCTCGCTCGTACTGCGCATAGCGCTGCTGTGCGGCATGGTAGGCGGTGAGCGCCTCTTCATGCGCAGCGCGCTTTGTTGCGACCTCCGCGGAGGCGGTCCTGCCCGCCGCGAGAGAGCGGTCGAGCGCGGCGTTGAGGTCGACCCGCGCGATCGGAAATCCCGTTTGATACTGCACGGTGACGTAGTCCTCCCCGAGCGCGGAGAGCTGCGTACGGTACGTCCCGTCTGTGAGCGGTTCGCCGTTGACGGAGACGGGCGTCCACGTGACCGTGGTTCCCGCGGCGCTGCGGTATGAATATGCCGAAGGCGTCACCGAGAGGAGATCGTCCTCCTCGGAAAAATTCGTCGAGATGGAGGAAATATCCACGGCATCCCTGTATCCGAGCTCAATTTCCCCGTGCGCGGAAAGGTAGTCGTACTCCGCCTGCGAGATGCCGCCCGCATAGGCGGAGACGATGTCCGCTTCCGTCACCGTCGAGCGGAATGCGTACGCGGGGTCGCTGTAATCGTACCCGTACACCGTTGCGGCACGGGAAAGCGCCGCAGCCGACCAGGGGGCAGCCGCGGCGATCGCTGCGATCCATGCGACCGAACCGTATAAAAGGATGTTCCGCATTCGTTTCATCATTTTATTCCATTATAGCATGTTTTTATGAAAAATCAAGTAAAATTTTTGCACGGAGAGGCAATTTTCAGGTGCGGAAAGGATGGGAATGGATGGAAAAAGAAATCCCGCGCCCCGCTTCGCCGAGGGCGAAGCGGGGCGCGGGAGCCGGTTGTGCGTCCTCAGCCCCGTCGTTTCGGACGGATTTTCCCGCGCAGAAGGCGCAAAACGACATACAGGGTCAAGAAAAGCAGACCGGAGAGCGCGAGGACGAGATAGCTCGCCCAAACGGGGACCGCATTGCCGAAAAAGTCGAGCGTGCAGTCGAATCCGCTCATCAGCCCCTCCGCCACGGCGGAGGGCACGCCCTCTGCCGCCGAAGCGCCGATCGCGCCACCCATGAGGTGGAGGTGCAAGAGCCCCGTTCCGTACGTCCCCGGAAGGAACATCAGAAGGTTTTTCAGCCACGGCGTCAGATTGTTCAGCGGCATATAGGCTCCGCAGAGAAACCCGTACGCCGCCGAGACGGTCGCCTGCACGGCGGTCACGCCGCCCTGCGAACGAATAAAATGACAGACGAGCGAGGAAAAGGCAGTCCCGAAAAAGATGAGCAAAAGGGTGTCCGCGATCGTGAGAAAGACGTCCGCAGCCGAGAGATGCCAACCCGCGACGGCGATGTAGATCATTCCCGCGCCGAGCGCGACAAAGCAGACGATCGCGGTCGCGAGAAAGGCGGAGAGGAAGTAGGCAAGGGAAACGGTGGCGGAAGAGACGGGCGACACGGTGAAGTCGTCGAGCTGTCCCCCCACCCTGTCCTGCACCATCACGGTATTCGCGGTGAACGAGACGGTCACGGCGCAGACGGCGAGCAGGGAGGACAAGAGCCACCCCGCCGCGACGCTCTCGACAAAGGCGTCCGAGACGGAAAAACCCTCCAAGACACTGCGGATGCTGTCACGGTAGACGTTCCCCAAAAACGCGATGAAAAGAAAGAGCAGGATGAGCGGCGAGATGAGGGAGGGAAAGAATACCCCCTTGTCGCGGAAAAAGAGTTTCAGATCGCGCGCGATAAGGCTGCGCAGTTGGATGTGTTTCATAATTCCTCCTTCCCCTCGAAGCCGAGCGTTTTTCCCGTGACTGCCAAAAAGACGTCGTCCATCTTCCCCTTCGCGATCTCGTAGTCGCGAAACAGCGCGGGATGCGCGAGAATGAGTTCGGTCGCCCGACGGGTGCTCTCCACCTCGATGCGGAAAGCGTCCTCCCCCGTCCGCCGATAGGCAAGACCCGCGTTTTTGAGCTCCTCTTCGCGGACATGGTATAGGGTAATGAAGTCTCCCGTGTACTTTTCTTTGAGATTTATGGGCGTATCGCAAGCCAGAATCTTTCCGTCGTCGATAAAGGCGACGCGGTCGGCATCCGCCGCTTCCTCCATGTAATGCGTCGTCAAAAAGACCGTCATGCGCCGCGTCTTTCTGAGACCGTGGACGATCGCCCAGATCGTTTGCCGCGTGCGGGGGTCAAGCCCCGTCGTCGGCTCGTCGAGGATGAGGATGCGCGGGTCGTGGATGAGCGCGCGGGCGATGTCCACCCGACGCCTCTGTCCGCCCGAAAGTTTCCCGACCGCGCGGCGGGCAAAACTCAGACCGAAGAGCGCGTTCAGCTCCTCAAAGCGCCTGCGGAACGCCTTGCCCGTGATGCCGTAGAGCGCGGCGCGCAAGCGGAGATTGTCGTACACGGAGAGCGATTTGTCGAGCACGCTGTCCTGAAACACGACGCCGAGCGCCTCCTTGGCTTCCCCAAGGCGTTCGCCGACCTCCATGCCGCGGATGCGCACCTTTCCCTCCGTGCACGGCTCCTTCCCGCAGAGGACGGAGATGGTCGTGCTCTTTCCCGCGCCGTTAATGCCGAGGAAGGCGAAAAATTCCCCCTCCCGCACAGAAAACGAGATGTCGTCCACCGCCTTCACGGTTCCGTAATATTTTTTGAGATGTTCGATTTCGATGATGTCCATGATTCACCTCTCTGCCGCGGTTTACTCCCAAAAGCGCGGACGTTGGGGGAAATAGTAGGCATATAGTGCGTAAAATTCGCGGGCAAACGCACGCTCCGTCTCCCGCTCGCCGAGGGGCGCGCCCGCATAGACGAGGGAGGCGAGCCCGAAGGAAAAGGTACCCATGTCCGCATGGAAGGCGCGCGCGATCTCCTCAGGCATGCCGTAACACGCCGTCATTTCGGAGAGAATGTCCTCCAAAAAGGGGTCGGCTGCCGCCTCTTCGAGAAAGAGCATGCGGAAAAACCCGCGCTCCTCGCGCGCAAAGGCGACGAACCCCATGCCGTACGCCTCGTACTTGCTCTTCGTCCGTCCGAAATACCCCTCGATAAAGCGGCGGTACCGCGCCTTCCCCTCCTCATAGAGGGCGGCACGGAGTTCCTCCATGCCCGAAAACTGCGAGTAGACGGGCTGCGTGGAACAGCCGAGCGCCCGCGCGACTGCCCGCGCATTGAGCGCCGCAACGCCCCCGCTCTTCACGATCTCCGCCCCCGCTGCGAGGATATCCTCTCTTGTCACCTTTCTTTTCTTTGCCATAAAAATAACAACCGTTATATAACGATTGTTATTTTATCATATCCGAATTTGTCTGTCAAGCGTTTACAGCAATTTTTTTCGCAAAACTTTTTCATAAGTCATGCTTTCAAATAGAAAAACCGCACACAGGGTGCGGTTTTTTGAAGTCATGAGCTCTTACTCATCGACGGCGGCGTCCGAAGCGTCACGGTAGCCCGCGACGGGCGCTACGCCCACGTTCTTGTAATCCTTCATGCCCGTCCCGGCGGGGATGAGCTTGCCGATGATGACGTTCTCTTTGAGACCGATGAGCGGGTCGCGCTTGGTGCAGATCGCAGCCTCGGTGAGCACCCTCGACGTCTCCTGGAAGGAAGCCGCGGAGAGGAAGCTGTCCGTTGCAAGCGCCGCCTTTGTGATGCCGAGCAAGACGCGCTTCGCCGATGCGGGCACGCCGCCCGCCATGATGGTCTTTTCGTTCTGCTCCTCGAACGTGAACATGTCGACGAGCTGTCCCGGGAGCATATCCGTCGTCCCCGCGTCCTCGATGCGGACCTTGCGAAGCATCTGGCGGACGATGATCTCGATGTGCTTGTCGTTGATGTCGACACCCTGGGAACGGTAGACGGACTGGACCTGTTCGAGAATGTAGTCCTGCACGCCCTTGACGCCCTTGACGCGGATGATGTCCTGCGGGTTCAGAGACCCCTTGTTGAGCTGGACGCCCGGCTCGACGGCGTCGCCCGTGGCGACTTGGAGTTCGGCATCGAAGGGAAGTTCGTACTCTTTGAGCTTTTCGCCCGTGTCCCTGTCGGTGACGATGACGTGTTTGAGGTTGTCGGTGTCGTCCACCGTGACGTTCCCCGAGAACTCGCAGATGGTCGCAACGCCCTTGGGCTTTCTCGCCTCGAAGAGCTCTTCGACACGGGGCAGACCTTGGGTGATGTCGCCCGTTGCCGCGATACCGCCCGTGTGGAAGGTTCTCATCGTGAGCTGGGTGCCGGGTTCGCCGATGGACTGCGCCGCAATGACGCCGACGGCTTCGCCCACCTTGATGGGAAGCGTTGTCGCCATGTTCTTGCCGTAGCACTTTGCGCAGACGCCGAAGCGCGTGTTGCACATAAAGATGGAGCGCACGCTCACGCCGTTCTCGCGATAGGAAGGGATCGCGGCGATCTTTTTGGCGGCGGTCTCGGTGATCATCTCGTTGGTGGGGACGAGCACTTCGCCGTCCTCGCCGACGATGTCGTCGGCGGCAAATCTGCCGGTGAGACGGTCTTCAAGGCTCTCGATCACTTCGCCGTTGGGTCCCAAAATCGCCCTTAAAACGACGCCGCGGGGCTTTCTGCCCGCATAGCAGTCCTCTTCGCGGACGATGACGTCCTGCGAGACGTCCACGAGACGGCGCGTAAGATACCCGGAGTCCGCCGTACGCAGAGCGGTGTCGGCGAGACCCTTTCTGCCGCCGTGCGAGGAGATGAAATATTCGAGCACGGACAAGCCGTTCCGGAAACAGGACTTGACGGGGACCTCGATCTTCTTCCCGCGGGGATTGACCATGAGCCCGCGCATGCCGGACAGCTGTTTGATCTGGTCGATGGAGCCGCGGGCGCCCGAGTCCGCCATCATCCAGATGGGGTTGAACTTATCGCGCGCGCCCTGCTCTTTGAGGAGGCTTGCGACCTGGTCGGTCGCGGCGTCCCACACGTCGATGACGGCATGGTAGCGCTCTTCCTCTTTCAGAAGCCCGCGCGCGAACTTCTTGGAGATCTTGGCGACCTGTTCCTCCGCCTCCGCGACGATGCCGTCCTTCTCGGCGGGAATCTTCATATCGAATACCGACGTGGTGAGCGCGGCGATCGTCGAGTACTTGTAGCCGCGTTCCTTGATCGCGTCGAGCACGGCGGACGCCTTGGGCGCATACCCCGTCTTGAAGCATGCCTCGACGATGCG
>CANQOB010000021.1 GCA_947625385.1 uncultured Clostridia bacterium | reverse complement strand
CGCGCCCAAAGTCGCCGTCTTCGGCTCGGGACCTTCCGGTCTCTCCTGCGCGGGGGAGCTCGTCCGCCGCGGATACCGCGTCACCGTGTTCGAGGCGCTGCATGAATTGGGCGGCGTGCTCGTCTATGGGATTCCCGCCTTCCGCCTTCCCAAGGAGGTCGTCCGCCGCGAAGTGGAGGGGCTGCGCGCCTGCGGCGTGGAGTTCGTCACGGACGCCGTTGCGGGCAAGAGCTTCACGCTCGGCGAATTGCGCTCGGAGTACGCCGCCGTCTTTCTCGGGACGGGCGCGGGGCTTCCCCGCTTTTTGGGAATCAAGGGGGAGAGCGCTTGCGGCGTTTTCTCCGCCAACGAATATCTGACCCGCATCAATCTCATGCAGGCATATCGGGAGAACGCCGGGACCCCGGTGTACCGTGCCCGCCGCGCCGTCATCGTCGGGGGCGGGAACGTTGCGATGGACGCCGCCCGCTGCGCGCGCAGACTGGGCGCCGAAGCCGTCGTCGTCTACCGCCGTTCGGAAGCCGAACTGCCCGCAAGGCGGGAGGAGGTCGAACACGCAAAGGAGGAGGGCGTCGCGTTTCGTTTTCTCTCCGCTCCCGTCGAGATTCTCACGGACGAACGCGGCTGGGTGCGCGGCGTGCAGTGTGCGGAGATGGCGTTGGGCGCGCCCGACGCGAGCGGCAGGCGTTCGCCCGTTCCCAAGGAGGGTCCCGGCTTTCTGCTCGAAGCGGACTGCGTGATTCTCGCCCTCGGCACCTCGCCCAATCCGCTCTTGGCGCGCTCGGACGGACCTTTGACGGGCAAGCACGGCGAAATTCTCGCCGCAGCCGACGGGAGCACGTCGATCGCGGGGGTCTTTGCGGGCGGGGACGCCGTCACGGGCGCCGCGACCGTCATCATGGCGATGGGCGCGGGCAAGCGCGCCGCGGCAGCCATCGACGAATACATCAGACATTCCTGAGGTTTGCGCGGCGCAAAAAGCGTCGCGCTTCTATTTTTTTTGCGGATTGCATAAAAATAGGATATGAACTTTTTTTCGCGCCACCGCACCGCGCTCGGACTCTTCGCCCTCGCGCTCGCAGCCGTCCTCACCTTTGCGTTCTGCCTGTTCTCCCTGCCGCAGGCGACCGCGCATTCCCTGAAACTCACCGTCGTCATCGATGCGGGACACGGCGGCGTGGACGGCGGGGTGGTGGGGACGGTCTCGGGCGTCAAGGAGAGCGACGTCAATCTCGCGATCTCGCGGATCTTGCAGTCGAAATTCGAGGAAGCGGGCTTTGCCGTCGTGCAGACCCGTCCGACCGAAGCGGGGCTGTACGGGCTCGCCACGGCGGGGTTCAAGCGGCGGGACATGGAAAAACGCGCCGAGATCATCCACGGGAGCAACGCCTGCGCCGTCGTCTCCGTGCACCAGAATTTCTTTTCCCTGACGTCGAGAAGGGGCGCGCAGGTCTTTTTCCGCGAGACGAACGAGGGCTCCAAGCGGCTCGCCTCCCACGTGCAGACCGCGCTCAACGCGATGCCCGAGTGCGTAAAGAAGGCGCAGCCGCTCGCGGGGGACTATTTCATGCTGAACTGCTCCGACGTGCCCTCCGTCATCGTGGAGTGCGGGTTTTTGTCCAATCCGGAGGACGAAGCGCTCCTGCTTTCGGACGGCTACCGCGACAAGCTTGCCGAGACGATTGCCGCCGGCGTGATTTCCTTTCTTTCCGATGAGGCAAATTTGTATTTATATCGTTGACTTTTGATTTTGTTTGTGGTATACTCACGTAGATATGGGTCTGTATGCCAATTTCAAACAGTACCCTTTGCGGTACTCCGATTTTGATTTCAAGGACGAGCTCAAACTTTCATCGCTTCTGTCCCTCGCGCAGGAATCTGCGGGGGCAAGCGCAGACGAGCTCGGCTTTGGGTATTCCGTTTTGAAGCCGAGGTCTCTCGGCTTTCTTGTTGTCCATACCTATTGCGAGCTACGGCGCGCGGTCGGTCTCGGGGAGACGCTCACGGTGGAGACGTGGCCGCTCCCGCCCCGCCACGTCATCTTCGAGCGCGATTACCGCGTGACGGACAGCGCGGGTTCGGAAGTTGCGGCGATGGCGTCCCGTTGGTGTCTCGCCGATCTGAACACCTTCTCCCTGCTCCCGCCGGAGGCGCTCGGCAGTGCGCATGCGCGCTGTCCTTACCGGGACGAAAAGGCGGTCGAAGTGCCCAAATGGAAGCTCCCGCGTATTTCGCAGGGGGACCCTGTGCGCAGTCTCCATATCGAGAACAGCCATACCGACCACTATCTGCACGCCAACAATGCGCAGTATGCCGATTTTTTCCTCGATTGCTTTTCGCAAGAGGAGCTGAAAAAGAGGAAGATCTCCGCCTTTCAGATTGCCTATGTCAAGCAGCTCAAAGCGGGTGACACGGCGGAATTTTTCCGTGAGGACGGGGAGCGGGACTGCCTGCTCGAAGCGCGCGCGGGCGGCGAGCTCTGCACCGCGATGCGCCTGTATTTTGCCTGAGAGGTACGTATGAAAAGAGTTTATATAACGCTGCAAAACGGCAAAGTGTTCGAGGGATATTCCTTCGGCGCGGAAAAAGAGGTCGTGGGCGAACTCGTCTTTACGACGGGCATGACGGGCTATCTCGAAACGCTCACCGACCCGAGCTACTTCGGGCAGATCGTCACGCAGACCTTTCCGCTCATCGGCAATTACGGCGTGATTCCCCCCGATTTCGAGAGCGGGAAGAGTTGGGTGTCGGGATACGTCGTGCGCGAGGTCTGCGAGCATCCCTCCAATTTCCGCAGCGAGGGGAACCTCTCCGATCTTCTCAAAGCGCAGGGCATCCCCGCCGTCTGCGGCGTGGACACGCGCGAGCTCACCAAGACGGTGCGGGAGGCGGGCGTCATGAACGCCGCGATCACGTTCAGACCCTTCGATGACTTCGCCGCGCTCAGAGCGTACCGCGTCAAAAATGCGGTCGCCTCGGTCACGTCGGGCAGGGTGGAGACGTACGGGGAGGGCGATCTGCACGTCGTCCTTTATGATTTCGGCGCGAAGGCGAACATCGAGCGCGAGCTCGTCCGCCGCGGCTGCCGCGTGACCGTCGTGCCCTCGACGTATACCGCCGAACAGACGCTCGCGCTGCGCCCGGACGGCATCATGCTCGCCAACGGACCGGGGGACCCCGCGGAGAATACCGAGATCATCGGCAATATCGCAGATCTTGCGGGCAAGAAGCCCATCCTCGGCATCTGTCTCGGGCATCAGCTCTTCGCGCTCGCGATGGGAGGGGAGACGCGCAAGATGAAGTACGGACACCGCGGCGCGAACCAGCCCGTCAAGGAGCTCTCCACGGGGCGGGTGTTCATCACCTCCCAAAATCACGGCTACGAGGTCGTGGCGAGCTCGGTGCCGCGCGGCGCGCTCTCCTATGTCAACGTGAACGACGGCACCTGCGAGGGCATGGATTATCCCGAGCTCAACGCTTCCACCGTGCAGTTCCATCCCGAAGCGTGCGGGGGACCGCACGATGCAAGTTTCCTCTTCGAGAGCTTTTTGCGGCGCATGAGAGGGACCAAATGACATCTTACGACGTCAGATTCGAAAATCCGGAGAAGGTGCAAAACAATGCCAAAGCGTAAAGACATCCAGAAAGTACTTGTCATCGGCTCGGGTCCGATCGTCATCGGACAGGCGGCGGAATTCGACTATGCGGGCGCACAGGCTTGCCGCGTGCTCAAAGACGCAGGCGTCAACGTCGTCCTGTGCAATTCCAATCCCGCCACGATCATGACGGATAAAATGTTGGCGGACGAGATCTACCTCGAACCGCTCACCGAAGAAAGTCTGCGGCGCATCATCATCAAGGAGCGCCCGGACTCCCTGCTCGCCTCCCTCGGCGGACAGACGGGACTCACGATGGGCTGCAAGCTCGCCAAGAGCGGGTTTCTCGACGAATGGGGGGTCAAGCTCATCGGCGCCAAGCTGGACGCCATCGACCGCGCGGAGGACCGCGAACTCTTCAAGGAGACGATGCAAAAGCTCGGGCAGCCCGTCGTGCCCTCGGATATCGCCTACACGGTGGACGAGTGCGTCGCGATCGCGGAGAAACTGGGCTATCCCGTCATCGTGCGCCCCGCCTTCACGTTGGGCGGCGCGGGCGGCGGCGTCGCAAGGGACGAGGAAGAGCTTCGGCTCATCTCGCACAACGGACTCATGCTCTCTCCGATCACGCAGGTGCTCATCGAAAAGTACATCGGCGGCTGGAAGGAGATCGAGTTCGAAGTCCTGCGGGACGGCGCCGGCAACGTCATCACCGTCTGCTCGATGGAGAACGTCGACCCCGTCGGCATCCACACGGGGGATTCCGTCGTCATCGCGCCCGCCGTCACGCTCTCGGACAAGGAGTACCAGATGCTGCGCACGGCGTCCCTCGAGATCATCTCCGAGCTCGGAATCGAGGGGGGCTGCAACTGCCAGTTTGCGCTCGACCCGGACAGTTTCGACTATGCCGTCATCGAGGTCAATCCCCGCGTCTCGCGCTCCTCGGCGCTCGCCTCCAAGGCGACGGGTTTCCCCATCGCAAAGGTCGCGACCAAGATCGCGCTCGGCTACACGCTCGACGAGATCAAAAACGATGTCACGGGCAAGACCTACGCCTGTTTCGAGCCCGCGCTCGACTATGTTGTCGTCAAACTTCCGAAGTGGCCCTTCGATAAATTCCTGTATGCGGGCAGAACGCTCGGCTCGCGCATGAAGGCGACGGGGGAGGTCATGGCGATCGGTTCCTCCTTCGAGCAGGCGATCATGAAGGCGGTGCGCGGCGCCGAGATCTCTTTGGACACCCTCGATCACCCCAAATTTGCGGGCATGACTGCGGACGAGCTCCGCAAGGAGATCGCAAAACAGACGGACGAGCGGCTCTTCGCGGTGTTCGCAGCCCTGAAAGCGGGCGTCTCCGTCGACGAGATCTACGCCGTCACCAAGATCGACGAATGGTTCCTGTGGAAGTTCTCGAATCTCATCGCTTACGAGAGAAGCATCGAACGGAAAAAGCTCTCCCCGCGCGAATATCTGCGTGGCAAGGAATTGGGATTTACGGATAAGGCGCTCGCCCGCATCTCGGGGGAGAAGCTCCCGCGGCACCGTCGGGCTTGCTTCAAGATGGTGGATACCTGCGCCGCGGAGTTCTCCGCCAAGACGCCCTACTTCTATTCCACCTACGACGACGTTGCGCATGACGAGGCGAAGCCCTTCGTGGACAAGAGCATCGCGGAAAAGAAGCGCCGCGTGATCGTCATCGGCTCGGGTCCCATCCGCATCGGGCAGGGCATCGAGTTCGACTATTCCTCGGTGCACTGCGTGTGGACGCTCAAAGAGCTGGGGTACGAGGTCGTCATCATCAACAACAATCCCGAAACGGTCTCCACCGACTTCGACACGGCGGACAGGCTGTACTTCGAATCCCTCACCCCCGAGGATGTGCAGAGCGTCATCGACGTGGAAAAGCCCTACGGCGTCGTCATCACCTTCGGCGGGCAGACGGCGATCAAGCTCTGCTCCTATCTCGCAAAGGCGGGGGTGCGCATCCTCGGCACGAGCGCGGACAGCGTGGATATGGCGGAGGACAGGAAGCGCTTCGACGCGCTCCTCGAACGCTTTTCCATTGCCCGTCCGAAGGGTCTCACCGTCATGACCAAAGAGGAGGCGATCCGCGCCGCCGAGACGCTCGGCTATCCCGTGCTGCTGCGTCCGTCCTACGTCATCGGCGGGCAGAACATGACGATCGCCTTCACCGAAAACGACATCTCGCGCTACATGGACGTCATTCTCGCCCAGCACATCGAGAATCCCGTCCTGTGCGACAAATATCTCATGGGCAGCGAGCTCGAAGTGGACGCCATTTCGGACGGCGTGGACGTGCTCATCCCCGGCATCATGCAGCATGTCGAGCGCGCGGGGGTGCATTCGGGCGATTCCATCGCCGTCTATCCGCCGTATCATCTCTCGGACGCCATGCTCGCCCGCATCGTCGAGGTCTCCACGCAGCTCGCGTTGGAGCTGAAAACGAAGGGGCTCATCAACATCCAGTACCTCATCTATCAGAACCGGCTGTATGTCATCGAGGTCAATCCCCGCGCGAGCAGGACCATTCCCTACATCTCCAAGGTGACGGGCGTTCCCATGGCGGAACTCGCCACGAAGATCTTGGCGGGCGCGAAGCTCCGCCGTCTCGGCTACGGCACGGGGCTCTATCCCACTTCGCCCTACGTCGCCGTCAAGGTCCCCGTGTTCTCCTTCGAAAAACTCAACGACGTCAACTCCCAGCTCGGACCCGAGATGAAGTCGACGGGCGAGGTGCTCGGCATCGGAAAGACGTTCGAAGAGGCGCTCTTCAAGGGGCTCGTCTCGGCGGGATTCAAGATGTGCCATCCCACGCGGGAAAAGCCCGTGGGCGTCTATTTCACCGTCAACGACCAGGACAAGCCCGAACTCGTCTCCATCGCCAAAAAATTTGCGGATCTCGGCTGCCGCCTGTATGCGACGGCGGGCACCGCAAAGGTGATCTCGGGACTCGGGGCAGACGTCACCGTCGTCGACAGGCTTTCGGCGACCAAGCAGGTCTCCCGCCTCATGGACGAGGGGAAGATCGACTATATCGTGTATACGGGCAAGACGGACGTCGACTCCATTGCCGACTATATCGAACTGCATCATCACGCCATTTTGCTCGGCGTGACCGTTCTGACCTCCCTCGACACCGCGCAGGCGCTCTGCGACATCATTGCGAGCAAGTTCACCGAGGACAACACCGAACTCGTGGACATCAACCATCTGCGCAGGAAAAAGACGGAGCTCGATTTCGTCAAGATGCAGTCCTGCGGCAACGACTATATCTTCTTCGACAATACGGACGGGCGCATCACCTGTCCCGAGTCCCTCGCCGTCAACTTCGTGAGCCGCAACTACGGCATCGGCGGGAACGGCATCGTGCTCGTGGAGCGCTCCTCCGTCGCCGACGCGAAGATAAGCATCTACAATCAGGACGGCAGCGAGGGGATGTCCGCCAATGCGGTGCTGCTTGCGGGCAAATATCTCTATGAGAGCGGACTCGTCTCCCGCGGGACGATGACCGTCGAGACGGCGGGCGGCGTGGTGGACGTCACGGTCTATTCCTTCGGCGGCGCCGTGACGAGCGCGCGCGTCGACCTCGGGAAGGCTACGTTGCTCCGCACCAAACCTGCGGAAAAATACGGCGACGGCTGTTTTGTCGGGCTCGGGAGGACGCACCTCGTGCTCTTCCGGGAAAAGCTCGAAGAGGAGCCCATCGCAGAACTTGCGGCGGAGCTCGAGGAGGACGCTTCCGTCAAAAAGAAACCGGACATCGCGCTCGTGCGCGTCGTCAACGGCTCTACCGTCAAACTGCGCGCCTTCGAGCGCGGCAACGGGGAGATGGACGCGAGCGGCGCGGGCGCTGCGGCAGCCGCCTTCGTCTGCGCACAGCGGGGACTTTGCCGCAGGGACACCGACATCACCGTAAAGGTGCGCGGCGGCGACCTCACCGTGCACATCGACGATGCGGGCGCGCTCTCGCTCACGGCGAACGTACAGAAAATTTACACGGGCAAGGTGGAATTCTGACCGTGATCTATCTCGACAATGCGGCGACGACCCGTCCCGACGGGCGCGCGCTCGGCGCGGCGCTCTCCTTCACCGAAGAACAGTATTACAATCCCTCCGCGGGATATGCGGGCGGAGCCGCGGTGCGCAGCGCCGTGGAACGGGCGCGCGCAAGTCTCCTTGCGCACATTGCAAACGAAAAGTTCGCGCTCGTTTTCACTTCGGGCGGCACGGAGAGCGACAATCTCGCGATCTTTTCCTCGGCAAAGCGGGGGAATGCCGTCACGACGGCGGGGGAGCATGCCGCCGTGGAGAAGTCGTTCGCGGCGCTGAGGGCGCGCGGCATCGAGACGCGCGTCGCGCCCCTTCTCGGGGACGGCAGGGTGGACGCGGACGCCCTTCTCTCGCTCGTGGACGAAAAAACGACGCTCGTCTCCGTAGTGCACGTGGGCAGCGAGACGGGCGCGGTCAACGAGATCGCCGCGCTTGCGCGGGCGGTCAAAAAGAAAAATCCGCGCTGTATCTTTCACAGCGACGGGGTGCAGGCATTCGGCAAGATTCCCTTCCGCCTTACGGACGAGATCGATCTGTACAGCGTGAGCGCGCACAAGATCGGGGGGCTGAAAGGGAGCGGCGCGCTCTATCGGCGCAGATCTCTCCATACGGAGGCGCAGATCTTCGGCGGCGGGCAGGAGAGCGGGCTGAGAAGCGGCACGGAGAACGTGCTCGGCATCCTCGCGTTCGCGGGGGCGGCGGAGGACAAATTCCGCACCCTCCGGGAGGACTATGACCGTCTGCGCGCCTATCACGACGAGCTCTTCGCCGCGCTCGACGCCTCGATCTTTACCCGTCTTTCCGCAAGAGACGGCTCTCCCTACATTCTCACAGTGGGCGGGAGAGGTCTGCGGGGCGAGGTGCTCGTCCGCATGCTCTGGGACAGAGGGGTGGTCGTCGGCACGGGCAGCGCCTGCTCGTCCAAACATCCGCGGAGCCGCGCGCTCGAAGCATGCGGCGTAGAGGACGGTCTGCTCGACGGCGTTTTGCGTTTCAGCTTTGCGCCTCAGACCTCGCGGGAGGAGATCGTAAGCGCCGCAAAGGCGCTGAACGACTGCGCACACGAATTTTTGAGCAAGGTTTGATATGGAAAAAGTGATCATCATCCGCTATGCGGAAATCCACCTCAAAGGCAAGAACCGCAGCTATTTCGAGCGCGCTCTCGCGACGAATCTCGAAAAGAGCCTGAAAGGGCTTCGCCACGAACTGCACCGCATGAGCGGCAGATGGCTCGTCGCCGCCTTCGACGAAGCGCGCACCGAGGAGATCTGCGAGCGCGTCGGCAAGGTATTCGGCGTGCATTCTTACTCGGTGGGACTTCTGACGGGCAGCGGGATGGACGACATCTTCCGGGCGGCGCTCGCCGTCGCTCCCGAGGAGGGCACCTTCAAGGTGGAGACGCACCGCGCCTATAAAAACTATCCGCTCACCTCGATGGAAGTGAGCGCGGAGCTGGGCGGCAGACTGCTCGCGGCGCGGAAAAAACTCAAAGTGGACGTCCACACGCCGCAAAACGTCGTCTATGTGGACGTGCGCGAGAACGGTTCCGCGCTCGTCTTTTGCAAGTTCCTCCGGGGAGCGGGCGGAATGCCCGTTTCGACGTCGGGAAAGGGGCTTCTGCTCATCTCCGGCGGCATCGATTCCCCCGTCGCGGGCTACATGATGGCAAAGCGCGGGCTGACGGTGGAGCTTCTGCACTTCCACAGCTATCCCTACACCAACGAGGGCGCCAAGGAGAAGGTCGTCACCCTCGCAAAGCTCTTGTCTCCCTATACGCAGGTCACGCGGCTTTCGACGGTCTCGGTCACGCATATCCAGGAGGCGATTCATAAGACGTGCGCCGCCGAACTCAACGTCACGCTGCTCCGCCGTTTCATGTTCCGCATTGCGGAGCGGTTCGCGCTGGAAAGGGAGCTGAAATGTCTCGTCACGGGCGAGAGCCTCGGACAGGTCGCGAGCCAGACGATCGAGGGGATGACCTCGTCGAACGCCGTCGTCACGCTGCCCGTTCTCCGTCCGCTCGTCGGGTTCGACAAAGAGGAGATCATCGACCGCGCCAAAGAGATCGGCACCTTCGAGACCTCCATTTTGCCCTACGAGGACTGCTGCACCGTGTTTCTTCCCGAATTTCCCGCCATCAAGCCCAAGCTCTCCTACATCGAAGAGGAGGAGAAAAAGCTCGACGTCCCCGCCCTCGTGGAGGAGGCGATGGGGACGGTAGAGACCATCGATCTCTGAATTATTCCTCCCACCAATTCCCTTCGTCGCCGCCTTGGATGTACACGCGGGGGAGGGTGAGCGTCTCGCCCTCGTGCCCGGCGTAAAACGGGGTCACGGAGTAGGTATATGTCTCGCCGCTCTTCACGGAGCTGTCCGAGACCGTTTCGCAATATTTCCCGCTGTATATCGTGGCGATCTCGCCGCGATTTTCTCTTTTTATGACATAATCATAGTACTCTGCGTGACATAATACTATGCTAACACACCCATTTTTGACAAAAATGCGGGGCATCGGCACGCTGGGACGGGAAAACCGCGTGCTCACCTCCTTGGGCGCATTGTTGCGGTCGAAGTACTCTTCCCACCGCTCGCGGGCGGGGGAGGCGGGGTCGGCGAGCAGGAGCCGCCTGTCCTCGTCATACGCCTTTTTATCGAGCGAGACGCGCACGATGCCCTCGGGCGTCTTGACCGCGGCGGGCGCTCTCTTTTCATAGAGCTTTTCGAGCGTTTCCTTTGCGATGCCCGCGGGCAGCCCTCCGCCCGTCGCGTCTACGGGCGCGCCCGAGGCGTTCCCCACCCACACGGCAACGACGTCCTCCGGCGTATAGGCGATGGTGTATGCGTCGATGTTTTTGCCGCCCGCTTCGCCCGTGCCCGTCTTGGCGGAGACGGGAAAGGGGAGGGCGGCGAGCCTGCGTGCCGTGCCTTCGCGCGCCGCCGTCTCCAACATGTTTCCCACGAGAAAGGACGTCTCCTCGGAAAAGACCCGCGTTTGGGCAGGTTTTCTTTCATACAGGACGGCATCTCCCCGTTTGACCCGCACGACGGCGCCGCTCTTTGCGTAGACGCCGCCCTTTGCGAGCGTCGCATACCCGTCGGCGAGCCGTGAGAGCGGAAATCCCTTTTTCATCCCGCCGAGCGCGAGCGCAAGGGTTTGGTCGTTCCGTTCCACGGGCATCCCCATTTTCCCGAGATAGCTTGCCGCCTTTTCCACGCCGAGGGCGTTGAGGATGCGCACGGCGGGGATATTGACGCTGCGCGAGAGCGCGCGGCGCACGCTCATGTATTCGCCGGATGCCCCGCCTGCGTCGTCGGGGGAGTAGCCTCCGAAGTCCGTTTTGGCGTCGAGCACGGGGGAAGCGGGCGTGATGAGCTTTTCCTCGATGGCGGGCGCATACACGAGGAGCGGCTTGATGGTGGAGGCGGGCAGGCGCGCGGGGGAGCCGCAGGTCGAACGGTACGCCTTGACGGTGTCGCCGCGGGCGTCCCTTACGAGGACGGCGAGGTCGCTCTCCGCGGAGATGCTCTCGACGAACGTTTGCAGCGCGCTGTCGCATGCGGTCTCGACGCGCACGCCCGCAAGTTCTGCGGAGCCCGCCTCGGGGAAGAGCTCGGAAAGCTCTTCGAGGACGAGGGAGAGATAGCTGTTTTCCCCGTGCGCCTTGGGCGCGTCGGGCAGAGGCTCCCGCAGCGCGTCGGCATATTCCCCTTCGGTGAGATAGTCCTGCTCTTTCATACATTTCAGGACGAAATTTCGCCTCGAAAGGCATTTTTCGGCGTCTTTGAAGGGGGAATAGGTGTTGGGAGACCGCACGAGGGCGGCAAGCATGGCGCTCTCGGCGGGGGTGACCTCTTCGGGGGTCTTGCCGAAATAATAGTCGCAGGCGTTTCCGATGCCGAACGCACTGTGCCCGAAGTAAATGGAGTTGAGATAGCGCTCCAAGATCTCCTCTTTGGTATATCTTTTTTCGAGCATCCGCGTGAGTTTGATCTCCCTGAGCTTGCGCGTGAGCGTCTTTTCGCTGGTGAGGTGGGTATTCTTGATGAGCTGCTGGGAAATGGTCGAAGCGCCCTCCCGGAAGGAGAAGGAGACCATGTTTTTGAGCGCGGCTTTGCCCATGCGCAGAACGTCGAGCCCGCCGTGCTCATAGAACCGCTTGTCCTCCACGGCGACGAACGCATCGGGAAGGTAGCGGGGCAGGACGGAGAAGGGGACGTCCGCCCCCGCCGCGGTTTGGCGGACCTCTTCGCCGTCGGCATCGTAGACGCGGAAGTTTTGGAAATCGAGTTCGAGTTTTTCGGGGGAGAGCGTGGTCCCCGCCGTCGCGCCGAGATAATAGAAGAGCGCTCCCAAAAGGAGCGCGCCGAGAATCCCCAGCGCGACAGCGAGGACGGTCAATACTTTTTTCATCGGTTATAGTATTCGTATCCCTTAAAAAATTTTTCATGAGCGTCCGACAGATTTGTTTGAAAAAATCGTCGCGCTATGTTATAATAAGGAACAAGGAGTTGCATGAATCTTTCCGAAGCGATCGAAAATTCCTCCTCCGTCGTCTTTTTCGGCGGCGCGGGGGTGTCCACCGAGAGCGGAATCCCCGATTTCCGCTCCGAGGACGGGCTATACCGCCAAACGTACGACGTCCCGCCCGAAGTTCTGCTGAGCGCGGATTATTTTGCCGCGCACACGGAAAAATTCTTCGAATTTTACCGCGCGAAGATGCTGCCGCTTTGGGCGAAGCCGAATGCCGCGCACGTCAAGCTCGCCGCGCTCGAACGCGCGGGGAAGCTTTCCGCCGTCGTGACGCAGAATATCGACGGATTGCATCAGGCGGCGGGGAGCCGTCGGGTATTCGAGCTGCACGGGAGCATCCACCGGAACCACTGCATGCGGTGCGGAAGGGGATATCCCGCCAAGTTCATTGCGGACGGCAAGGGCGTCCCCCGCTGCGAATGCGGCGGGATAGTCAAGCCGGACGTCGTTTTGTACGGCGAGCCGCTCGACGGCGCGACCGTCTCGGGCGCGATCCGCGCGATCGAACGGGCAGACATGCTCATCGTCGCGGGGACGTCGCTCTCCGTTTGGCCCGCTGCGGGATTCGTGGACTACTTCCACGGACGCACGTTGGCGCTCATCAACCGCAGCGCAACGCCTCTGGACGGGAGATGCGACCTCGTCCTCCGCGAAAACGTCGAGGAGGTCTTTTCTAAACTCGAACTATGAAATACCATATCGTCACATACGGCTGCCAGATGAATCTCCATGAATCCGAGAAGATCGCGGGTGTCCTGCAAGAAGCAGGCTACTCGTCTCCCGCCCCCATGGAGGAAGCGGATATCATCGTGTTCAACACCTGTTGTATCCGCGAGAATGCGGAAAATCACGCCTTCGGGAACATCGGCGCGCTGAAAAAATTGAAACGGGAAAAGAAGGGGCTCCTCATCGCCGTCGGCGGCTGCATGGTGCAGGAGGAGGGCAAAGCCGCGCTCCTCAAACAGAAATTTCCCTTTATCGACATTCTGTTCGGCACGCACAATCTCTCCGAGCTCAAATCGCTCATCGAGACCAAGCGCGCCCGCAAGAAATTCGTTCTCTCCCTGCTCGAAGAGAGGGGGGAGACGGAGGACGGGATTCGTCCCGTGCGCACGAGCTATCCGAACGCATGGGTGAACATCATGTACGGCTGCAACAATTTCTGTTCCTACTGCATCGTGCCCTATGTGCGCGGCAGGGAGATCTCCCGCAGGGAGGAGGACATCCTCCGCGAGGTGGAAGCTCTCGTGGGCGAGGGGTACAAGGAGATCACCTTGCTCGGGCAGAACGTGGACTCTTACCGCGGCGAGAGGGGGAACTTTGCCGCCCTTTTGGACGCGGTCGCCTCCGTCGAGGGCAACTTCCGCGTCCGCTTCATGACGTCGCACCCCAAGGATTTCTCCGAGGAGCTCGTCGCCGTCATGAAAAAACACGACAAGATCTGCAAGCATCTGCACCTTCCCGTGCAGGCGGGCAGCGACCGCATCCTGCGGCTCATGAACAGGCGGTACACCCGCGAAAAGTATCTCGAAGATCTCCGCCTCCTGCGGCGGGAGATTCCCGACTGCGAAGTGACGACCGATCTCATCGTCGCCTTCCCCACGGAGACGGAGGAGGAGTTCGAAGAGACGCTCTCCCTCGTGGAAGAGGCGGATTTCTCCTCTGCGTTCACCTTCATCTTTTCCCCGCGGACGGGAACGCGGGCGGCGGCAATGGAGGGGAGAATCGCGGACGACGTCGCCAAGGAGCGCATTACCCGCCTCGTCGCCCTCGTCAACGAAAAGACGCGGGAAAAGAGTGCGCGGTATGTCGGCAAGACCGTCGAAATTCTCTGCGAGGATTTCGATGAGAAGAAAAAGATGTATATGGGCAGGGACGAATACGGCAGAATGGGGTATTTTTTCTCCGACCGCGACCGCATCGGCGAGTTCGTCGACCTGAAAATCACAGAGGCAAACGGCATTTCGCTGTACGGAACGCCCGTTTGAACCGTGAAATCACACAAAGGAGCAAGACAATGGGACTTTCCCCGATGATGCTGCATTGGCAGGAGATCAAACAAAAATATCCCGATTGCATCGTATTCTTCCGTCTCGGAGACTTCTATGAGATGTTCTTCGAGGACGCCGTGAAGGCGAGCGCCATTCTCGATCTCACGCTGACGGGCAGAGACTGCGGACTTGCCGAGCGCGCGCCCATGTGCGGCGTGCCTTTCCATGCGGCGGACGTCTACATCCAGAAGCTCGTGGAGGCGGGACAGCGCGTTGCCGTCTGCGAACAGCTCTCCGACCCCAAGAAGAGCAAGGGCTTGGTGGACAGGGATGTCATCCGCGTCGTTTCGGCGGGCACCGTCATCGAGGACAACCTGCTCGACGCCAAGAAGAACAATTTCGTCGCCTGCGCCGCCAAGACGGATGCGGGCTGCGCCCTCGCCCGCGCCGACATCACGACGGGCGAATTCCTCGTCTCGGAGGAGGAGAGCGTGCAAAAGCTGCTCTCCGACCTTGCCAACCTCTCCGTCGCGGAGATCATCTGCAACGACGCTTTCCTGCTCGAATCCAAGGAACATCCCGACGAAGTGCGCGCGCTTCCGCCCCTGTCCTGCTATGTCCCGTGGGCATTTCAGGCGGCGCAGGCGGAAAAGAGCCTGCAAGAGCAATTCAAGGCGCCCTGCGAGGCGTTGGGGCTTGCGGGACGGGCTGCGGCGGTCTCGGCGGCGGGCGCGCTCGTCGAATATCTCAAAGAGACGCAAAAGCGCGCGCTCATCCACATCAATCACCTGCGCTATTCGGACGGGAGCGGCTATATGTCCCTCGACGCGACCGCTCTTCGCAATCTCGAGATTCTCAAAAACAACGCGGAGGGCAAGAAATACGGCTCTCTTTTATGGCTTCTCGACAAGACCAAGACGGGGATGGGCGCGCGCAGGCTCGCCGCCATGCTCACCAGACCGCTCTTCGACAAGGCGAAGATCGAAATGCGGCTGGATGCGGTGGAGGAACTCACGAAGAGCACCGTCGTCCGCATGGGGCTTGCCGACATGCTCTCCGGGGTGCGGGATATCGAGCGGCTCACGGGCAGAATCTCCAACGGCAATCTGCAACCCGGGGACTGTCTGGCGCTCTCCTCGTCGCTTGCCGTCGTTCCCAATCTCAAATTTCAGCTCTCGGGCTTTTCCTCCGCGCTCCTCAAAGAGATCTCGCGGGATCTCGTGGACACGAAGGAAGTGTGCGCCCTCATCGACCGCGCCATCGACGGCAGAGCCACCACCCTCAAAGAGGGGAATTACATCAAGGAGGGGTACAGCGAACAGCTCGACGAGCTGCGCGAAGCGCGCGACCACGGCACATCGCTCCTTGCGAAGCTGGAAGCGCGCGAACGCGAGGAGACGGGGATCCGCACTCTCAAAGTGCGCTACAACCGCGTGTTCGGCTATTATATCGAAGTCAGCAACTCCTTCCGCGACCGCGTTCCGTACTACTATACGCGCAAGCAGACGATCGCGGGCGGGGAGCGCTACACCTGCGAAGAGCTCAAAGCGCTTGAAAGCAAGATTCTCGGCAGTACCGACGAGGCGCAGCGCCTCGAAGAGCTCCTCTATGGGGAACTTCGGGACATTCTCGCCAAAAACATCCCCGTCTTTCAGCGCGTCGCCTCCGCG
Source organism: uncultured Clostridia bacterium (assembly GCA_947625385.1). Classification (GTDB taxonomy): domain Bacteria; phylum Bacillota; class Clostridia; order Christensenellales; family Borkfalkiaceae; genus Gallimonas. The sequence continues at coordinate 8,377 of CANQOB010000021.1, read as the reverse complement.
GTCGCCCTGCTCGACTGTTTTGTCTCCCTCGCCGTCTGCGCGAAGGAAAACAGGTATTGCCGTCCCGTCATCAAGGAGGAGGGCGACCTCGTTATCGAAGAGGGCAGGCACCCCGTCGTGGAAGCGATCTCCAAAGAGCGCTTTGTTCCCAACGATTGCCGGTTGGGCGCAGGGGACGACCGCACGATGATCATCACGGGTCCCAACATGGCGGGAAAATCTACCTATCTTCGGCAGGTCGCGCTCATCGCGTACATGGCGCAGGCGGGGAGTTTTGTCCCCGCAAAGGCGGCGGAGATTCCGCTCGTCGACCGCATTTTCACACGCATCGGCGCGAGCGACAACCTCATTCTCGACAAGAGCACTTTCATGGTGGAGATGTCCGAGGTCGCCTTCATCCTCCGCAACGCCACGCCGAAAAGCCTGCTCATCCTCGATGAGGTGGGCAGAGGGACATCCACCTACGACGGGCTGTCCATCGCGTGGGCGGTCGTCGAATATCTCACCGAACGGGTGCGGGCAAAGACGCTGTTCGCCACCCACTATCATGAGCTCACCGAGCTCGAAGGCAAGCTCGCCGGGGTCAAGAACTACAAGATCACCGTGCGCGAGATCGGCGGCGGCATCGTCTTTTTGCGCAAGATCGTGCGCGGCGGCGCATCGAAGAGTTTCGGCGTGGAGGTCGCCTCGCTCGCGGGCGTGCCCGGGGAAGTCACTTCGCGCGCAAAAGTCATTCTGAAAACGCTGGAAAGAACGGAGCAAAAGCGCATCGAGGCGGCGGAGGAGACGGAGGAGCTCCCCGAGACGTTTGACGTCGCCGCCGAGCTCAAAGATCTCGAAGTCAATGCCTTGACTCCCATGCAGGCGCTCTCGATTCTCGCGGAATGGAAGGAGAAATGCAAGTGAAGATCAATATACTGACCGCAGACGTCTACAACCAGATCGCGGCGGGGGAGGTCGTCGACCGCCCCTATTCCGTCGTTAAGGAGCTCGTCGAGAACGCCGTGGACGCGGGTGCGACCGAGATCTCGGTGGAGTCCGAGGGCGGCGGCAAGGCGCTCATCCGCGTGCGGGACAACGGCAGCGGCATCGGAAGGGACGACCTCAAAGCCGCCTATCTTCCCCACGCCACGAGCAAGCTGCGCCGCGCGGAGGATCTGTTCGGCGTCACGACGCTCGGGTTCCGCGGCGAGGCGCTCGCCTCCATCGCGTCCGTCTCCGACATGAACATCGTCTCCTCGGCGGCGGCGGGCGAGGTGTTCTCGCTCGCCTGCCAATACGGCAAAATGGGGGAGATCGCTCCCGCGGCGGGCGCAAAGGGCACCGAGGTGACGGTGAAAAACCTCTTCGAAAACGTGCCCGCCCGTCTCAAATTTCTCAAATCGGACGCACAGGAGGAGGCGGACATCGCCAATATGATGGCTCGCTTCATCCTCTCCCGCCCGCATATCGCCTTCACCTATCTCGCAAACGGGAAAATCAAGTACCGCTCCTTCGGGGACGGGCTCGCCGCGGCTCTCTCCGCGGTGTACGGCGCGGCGATCTTGGACGACCTCTATGAGATCGACGCGGACAAACACGGGATTCGTCTCCGCGGCTATATCGGCAACCGAAATTTTTCCAAACCGAACCGCAGCTACCAAAGTCTCTTCGTCAACGGGAGATACGTCGTCAACCAAACGGTCTCCGCCGCGGTGACGAACGCCTATGCGAGCTATCTCATGAAGCGGCAATATCCGTTTTATGTGCTCTTTTTGGACGTCCCGCCCGAGATCGTGGACGTCAACGTCCATCCGACCAAGGCAGACGTCCGCTTTGCGGACAACCAGGTCATCTACGGGAGCGTCTATTCCGTGTTGTCGGGCGTTCTCGACGGCAATTCGCGCGCTCTCGAATATCTTGCAGGGCACGGCGCGCCCGCCGAAGAGAGCGCGCCTTCCGCAAGTGCGCCCGCCTCGGCTCCCGCTTTCGCGCAGTCTCCGATGTCCTATGAGGAGGCAAAAAAGGAGCTTTCCTTCGACATTCCTCCCGTGACGGGGAAGGGAACGATCGTCTCGAACCGTCCCCGCGAGCCGCTCACCGCCTATGTGCATTCTCCCGAGCCGCCCAAGGAGGACCATTTCGAGGAAAACAAGCGCTTTCTTGCGGAGCAGGAGAAAAAACAGCAGCGCGTCGAGGTTGCGGGGCTCGTCTACAAGGGGGAGCTCTTCCGCACCTATCTCTTTTACGAGAGCGGGGACGACGCGTATATCATCGACCAGCACGCCGCCCACGAGCGGCTGATCTACGATAAGCTCACCGCACGGATGCAGGAAAAAAACGTTGCGCAGCAGCCCTTACTCGTGCCCTTCGTGCTCCGTCTCAACGCTTCCGAATTTCTCTTTTTGGAGAAAAATTTCGAAATTTTGCGGGAGATCGGCTTCGAGATCGACGAATTCGGGCAGAATTCGGTGAAAGTCTATGCGGTGCCCGCCATTCTCATGGACATCGACCTTTCGGCGTTCTTTGCCGAGGTGCTCTCCTCGATGGAGAGCCTGCGCGCCGTCCGCCTTGCCGATCTCGTCAAAGACAAACTCGCCATGAGCGCCTGTAAGGCTGCGGTCAAGGGGGGCGAAACGCTCACCGAGCAGGAGGCGAAAGCGCTCATCGAGCAAATGGACGGGGACATGGGACTCAAGTGTCCGCACGGGCGCCCCGTCGCCGTGCATCTCAAAAAGAGCGAGATGGAAAAGCTCTTCAAGCGCATCGTATGAAAAAGCTCCTCGTCATCTGCGGTCCGACCGCCTCCGGCAAGACCGCGCTTGCCGTCGCCTGCGCAAAGAAGCTGGACGGCGAAGTGGTCTCGGCGGATGCCTATCTCATCTACCGCGGGCTGAATATCGGCACGGCGAAGCCGAGCGCGGACGAGATGGGGGGAATCGTCCATCATCTCATCGACGTTGCGGAGCCCTCCGAGCGGTTCTCCGTGAGCGATTACGAACGCCTTGCGACCGCTGCCGTCGAGGACATCCTTGCACGGGGCAAGGTGCCCGTCCTCTGCGGCGGCACCGGGTTCTATTTGAAGAGCGTCTTGTTCCGTAGCTCCTTCGGGAGCTCGCCCGCCGACGAAGAGCTTCGGAAAAAATACGCGGAGCTTGCAAAGACGGAGGGGAAAGAGGCGCTGCACGCCCGCCTTGCGGCAGTCGACCCGGAGAGCGCGGCGGCGCTGCACTGCAACGACGTGAAGCGCGTCATCCGCGCGTTGGAGATCTATGAGCTCACGGGGAAGAGGAAGTCCGACCAGCGGGACGGCGCGCCGAAATATGCCTACGAAGCGTTCGCCGTCGCCTATCCCCGCGAGGAGCTGTACCGCCGTATCGACGCGAGAGTGCAGTCGATGGCGTCAAGAGGGCTCGTCGGGGAAGTGGAGGGGCTGCTCCTTCGCGGCGTTCCCGAGAGTGCGCAGAGCATGCAGGCGATCGGATACAAGGAAGTCGTCGAAGGTTTGAAAAACGGGCTTAATTTAAGTACTATGTCAGACATAATCGCGAAAAATACCCGCAATTATGCCAAACGACAGCTCACTTTTTTCAAAAAACTGCCCAATTTACATTGGCTTGCGCCCGCGCCCGTCGAGCAGTGCGCGGAGGAGGTGATTTCGATTTATGACGGTCGAAGATAGAATCAAACAGGCGGAGGCATCGCTCGGCGCGCGTTTTTCCGTGGTGGATGAGGTCGCGCTGTTCAACCAGGAGAAGGTGCTCGCCGCCTTCCGCGGGGAGCAGATCGCCCTGCGCCATTTTCTGCCCACGACGGGTTACGGCTACGGCGACGAGGGCAGGGAGGCGCTCGGCAGGGTGTACGCCCGCACGTTCGGTGCGGAGCGCGCCATCGTTTCGCCGGCGCTGCTTTCGGGGACGCATGCGCTCACGGTCGCGCTCTTCGGCGTGCTTCGCCCGAGGCACAAGCTCGTTTTTTTGACGGGCATGCCGTACGACACCATCCGCGGCGTGATCTGGGGAAAAGGAAACGGCTCTCTCTCCGATTTCGGCGTGGAAAGCGAGGTCGTCCCGCTCACCGAGGACGGGAAAGTCGATCTTGCCGCCGCCGAGAGGGCGCTCCGCGGCGCGGATACGGTCTATCTCCAACGCTCGCGCGGATATGAACTGCGGGACGCGTTCACGGTGGACGAGATCGGCGAACTGTGCGCTTTCGTGCGCAAATGCGGCTTTTCGGGCTGTATCTTTGTGGACAACTGCTACGGCGAGTTTGTCGAAACGCGGGAGCCGACAGAGGTCGGCGCCGACCTCATCGTCGGGAGCCTCATCAAGAACCCCGGGGGCGGGCTTGCGCCGACGGGGGGCTACATCGCAGGGCGCGCAAAGTATGTGGCGCAATGCGAAAACCGCCTCACCGCGCCCTCTGTGGGCGGGGAGATCGGCTCCTATGCCTATGGCTACCAACCGTTTTATCAGGGATTTTTCCTCGCGCCGCACGTCGTTGCGCAGGCGCTCAAAGGGGGACTTCTCATCGGCAAGTGCATGGAAGATCTCGGCTACACCAACTTTCCCGCGCTCTCAAAACCCCTCGCGGACATCACGCGCGCCATTGAATTCAAGTCGGAGAGGGAGCTCGTCTCCTTCATCCAGTCGGTGCAGGACGTCTCGCCCGTGGACAGCTTCGTGCGTCTCGAACCGTGGGATATGCCGGGCTACGACTGCAAAGTCGTCATGGCAGCGGGAACCTTTGTGGCGGGGGCGAGCATCGAACTCTCCGCCGACGCGCCCATCCGCGCGCCCTATGTCGCCTATTTTCAGGGCGGGCTCACCTACGAGCACTGCAAGCTCGCCTGCCGCGAAATTCTCAAAAAACTCTGCTGAAATATGTTCCTTATCGAATACGGCAGATACACCCGTGGCGCGGGTGTATTTTTTTGGGAAAAATTCCCTCCGAAACGCTTGACACCTTCTTTCGGATATGATATTATGATGATATCAAAATGATATCACTTTTCGGAGGTGAATTATGGAAAACAAGCAAATTCAGGTCAGAGATTTTGACAGAATCACCGAAAAATCCGCCAAAAAGCGGAACGGTTGGCTGATGCTGTTCGTCGTCGTGCTGATGTTTGCGGCTGCCGTTGTCTGCATTGCCCTCGGCGCCGTCTATGCCGACGGTACGGAGGGCGCCACGATCGCGCTCGTCCCCGTCGCCATCTGTCTGCTCGCTGTGGGAGCTATCTTTCTCGGCGGGTTCAAACTCGTCCAGCCCAACGAGGCATTCGTGCTCACGCTGTTCGGGAAATATTACGGAACTTTGAAGCAGGACGGCTTCTTTTGGGTGAATCCGTTCTGCTCGGCGGTCAATCCCGCAAGAAGCACGACGGCGGGCTTTGCGCGCAAGCTCTCCTTAAAGGCGATGACGCTCAACAACGACAAGCAGAAGGTCAACGATGAAGAGGGCAATCCCATCGAGATCTCCGTCGTCGTCATCTGGCGCATCACGAACACCGCCCGTGCGGTATTCAATGTGGAAAACTACATGGCGTACCTCTCGACGCAGTGCGACGCGGCGATTCGTCAGGTCGCGCGGCAATATCCCTACGATGTCTCCGACAACGGGGACGAGAAGTCTTTAAGGGGCAGCGCGCAGGAGATCGCGGAAGTCTTGCGCGAGGAATTGCAGGAGCGCTGCGAGCTTGCGGGCATCGAAGTGCTCGAAGCGCGCATCTCCCACCTTGCCTATGCGCCCGAGATCGCCGCTGCGATGCTCCAACGCCAGCAGGCGTCCGCGATCATCGCGGCGCGGCAGAAGATCGTCGAAGGGGCGGTCTCCATGGTGCAGATGGCGCTCAACAAGCTGTCCGAGGAGCAGATCGTCGAGCTCGACGACGAGCGCAAGGCGCAGATGGTCTCCAATCTTTTGGTCGTTCTCTGCGGCAACCGCGACGCGCAGCCTGTCGTGGGCACGGGAAGTATCTATTGACCTGAAAATGAGCGATGGCGGACTCCCGCTTCGGCTCGATAGGAAAGCGTTATGGAAGAAATCGTTCGTGCGGAAGGTCTCAAAAAGACATTCACGCTCTCCAAAAAACAGCAGCGCATCGAGCGTACGGCAGAGACCCGCCGTATCGCGGTCGACAAGCTCTCTTTTTCCGCCTACCGCGGAGAAATTTACGGGCTTCTCGGGCCCAACGGCGCCGGCAAGACGACGACGCTCCGCATGCTCTCCACGCTCATCCGCCCCGACGAAGGGGACGCGTTTTTATGCGGGCATTCCATCATGAAGGAGCCGCAGCGCGTGCGGGACGTCATCGGATTTATGACGAGCGAGCTGAAACTCGAAGGCTTTTTTACGCCGGATTATCTGTTCGATTTTTTCGGCGCAATGCACGGCGTGGAAAAAGCGACGCTTGCGGCGCGCAAGCGCGAGCTCTTCTCTCGCTTCGGTATCGATAAATTTTCCGAAGTGCAGGTGAAAAATCTCTCCACGGGCATGCTGCAAAAGGTTTCGCTCGTCATCTCCATCGTGCATGATCCCGAAGTTGTCATCTTCGACGAGCCGACGAACGGGCTGGACGTGATCACCGCCAAGGTGGTGACGGACTTTTTGGAGGAACTCCGCCAAATGGGGAAGAGCATCATCCTCTCCACGCACATTTTCTCCCTCGTGGAAAAGCTGTGCGACCGGGTGGGCATCATCATCGACGGGCGAATGATCGCAGAAGGAGAACTGAAAGAGCTGTGCGGCGAATTGTCGCTTGAGGACCGCTTCTTCAACATCTACCGCTCTGTCAAGGGGGATGTGCAATGAAACTTCTCGCACTGATCAAGAAAGAATTTCACCGCTTTTTCCACGACCCGCGGCTGATCATCACTATTCTTCTGCCCGGGATCATGCTCTATGTCATCTATTCCATCGTGGGAACGGCGATCAACGGCGAACGCGAGCCGCAGAACTATAAAGTGTACGTGGACGGCAGTGCGGAGGCAGCCGTTGCCTTTGTCGGGGCGTTTGTGACCGAGACGGGGGACACGGTCGAATGGCTTCCGCTCGAAGATGGGGACGCCGCCAGAGCGGAAGTCGAAAACGGCGAAGCGGACGCCGTGCTCATCTTTTCGGAGAACTTCGACGAGACCGCTCAGGGCGCAACCGTGCGGATCCTCTACAACGGCGCAGAGGAGAAGAGCAGCGCTTTCTACACGCTCGCAGAGACGGCGCTGAACATGTACGGCATGCGCTTTGCCGTGGTCTCCGAGAGCGTGAAGAGCGCGGAGGAGATCGGCAGAAACCTCTTTGCGGGGTTCCTTCCCTTCCTCATCGTGACGTTCATCTTTTCCTCCTGCATGGGCGTCACCATCGAATCGGTGGCGGGAGAAAAGGAGCGCGGTACGCTCTCGACTATCCTCGCGACCTCCGCGCCCCGCTATCAGATTTCCATCGGGAAGGTCGTCCCGCTCTCCTGCATCGCGGCGATCGGCGCGGCTTCGAGCTTTCTCGGCGTCGTGCTCTCCCTTCCCAAAGTCATCGGTGTGTCCTTGGGCGTGTTTGCGGGGGCGATGAGCTTCGGCGGCTACGCATTGCTGTTTTTGCTCATATTGAGCATCGTCCCGCTCATCATCGCCACGATCACGACGGTCTCCGCCTACGCCAAGACGGTGAAAGAGGCGACGGGGTATACGAGCGTCATCATGATTCTCGTCATGGTCGTCTCGCTCGTCGGCGCATTCGTGGGGACGATGGGAGATTGGGTCGTCTGCATTCCCATCCTGAATGCCGTCGGTGCGATGGGCATGCTCTTTGAGGGAAAGACCGTCATTTGGCAGTCGCTCGTGAGCGTGGGGCTCAACATCGTCTATACGGCGCTCTTGGTGCTTCTCATGACGAAGATGCTTTCAAGCGAGCGCATTATGTTCGGAAAGTAAGGAGAAAGGGGAATGGACGAATTTTACGATCTGTTTCTCACGGGGGAACAGGCGCACAACCGCATAAAATTCCGCCGCGCCGTCCGCATTTTTACCGCAGTCGGCGCAGTCATCATGCTCGTACCCGTGTTCCTTGCATGGTCGGACGTGAACCTTGCCACGCTCAATGCCGTCTTTTCCGTCGTGGGGCTCGTCTTTGAGTTCGCGTCCGTATTCCTTTCCTGTGCGCTGGCGATTTTCGAGAAAGATCTGGCGGAATTGCAGAACATCGCCAACCGGTCGGAGCTGCGGGGCGAGGAACGCGCGCTCTGCCGGCGGCTCTATCTCGCGTGGAAAGAGACGACCTCTCAGCGGGACATCCGCCGGGGCATCGCGACCGTTTGCAAGGTGCTTGGCTATACGGTTTTGTCGGTCTCCGTCGTCATCACGTCCTATCTTGCCATACCGCCCTATATTTTCGCCGTGACTTGCCT